>CAZPDS010000003.1:74685-86547 GCA_964585485.1 uncultured Bacteroidales bacterium | reverse complement strand
CTGTTGCCCGAGGGTAATGTACCCAAGGCCAACAACATGGAGTGCCCGTATTTTCTGAACAATGGCAGGTATGTTTTCAAAAAACTCCAAGGCTTGATCAATGCTCATGTTCAGCACATCATTGATGGATTTCCCCTTGAAGCGGACCTCCAGGGTTTCGCGGTTGTACCGCTGGCCCATGCAGGCCTCGCAATGCACGTGAACGTCGGGAAGGAAATTCATTTCGATGACCTTCATCCCGGCGCCGCCGCATGTTTCACAGCGGCCACCTTTCACATTAAACGAAAAACGGCCGGGCAGATAGGCGCGTGCTTTGCTTTCGGGCAGGGCCGCAAATATTTTGCGGATATCATCGAATACGCCCGTGTAGGTGGCGGGGTTGGAGCGCGGTGTTTTGCCGATGGGCGACTGATCAATCTCGATGACCTTGTCGATGTATTTCAAACCTTCGATGCTGGTGTAGGGAAGAGGTTGCGTTTCGCTTCTGTACAATTCCCGGCTCAGGATGGGGTAAAGCGTTTGGTTGATAAGGGACGACTTCCCGCTACCCGAGACCCCGGTAACACAGATAAATTTTCCCAGGGGAAAACGTACGTCCAGGTTTTTCAGATTATGCCCGCGGGCTCCTTTCAGCACAAGGCTTTTCCCGTTGCCCGGCCTCAGCGAGCGGGGCATTTCAATACGACGCTGCCCGGAGAGATATTGCGCTGTCAGCGATGAACACTTCATGATTTCTGATGGTGTTCCTGCCGCCATGATGTGCCCGCCGTTGACACCTCCGCCCGGGCCGATATCCACTACATAATCTGCCGATTCTATCATTTCCCGGTCGTGCTCAACAACGATAACCGTGTTGCCCAGATCGCGCAGTTCCTTGAGGGCATTGATCAGCCGCGTGTTGTCGCGCTGATGAAGTCCGATGCTGGGCTCGTCTAAAATATAGAGAACGTTCACTAATTGTGAACTGATCTGTGTGGCCAGACGAATGCGTTGGGCTTCGCCGCCGGAAAGACTGGCAGCCGGCCGGTTCAGGCAAAGGTAATCCAGACCAACATCCAGCAGGAACTGAATGCGAGAGCGGATTTCGCGCATGATTTCATAGCCAATTTTCAGATTGCGGGCTTCCAGCACCTGATCCGCCTGGGCAAACCATGCGTCAAGCGACGTGAGGTCCATTTCAGCCATATCGGCGATCGATAGTCCGCCGATCTTAAATTGAAGCGCATCTCTTTTGAGTCTTTTCCCGTTACATTCCGGACAAATTGATCGGTTCATGAAACTGCCCGACCATTTTTTTATACTTGAGGAAGTCGCCTCCTGGTTTTGGTTCAGGATGAAGTTTACGATGCCTTCAAAATTCAGGGCGTAGTTTGAGGTAACCCCGATGTAGTCATTTTTTACATGAAAGACTTCATTAGAACCATAGAGGATGGTGTTCATGGCTTCCTCGGGAATGTCTTCCACCGGTGTGCTCAAAGTGAATCCGTAGCGCTGACCAATGGCTTCCAACTGGTAAAATATCCAACTGTTTTTGGCTGGGCCCAAGGGGCTCAACGCTCCTTCCTTGATGGATTTGCGTGGATCCGGGATGATTTTTTTAAGATCGGCTTCCAGAACGGTTCCCAGACCGCTGCAGCGGGGGCAGGCCCCGTAAGGGGAATTGAAGGAAAAGGTGTTGGGCTCTGGTTCTTCGTACGAAACCCCGGTGTCGGGGCACATCAGGTTGCGGCTGAAATGTCGTATTTCACCGCTGCCTTCGTCAAGCACCATCATATTGCCTTTGCCATGCTGCATGGCGGTTTGGAGAGAGGAAATCAGCCGCTGTTCATGTTCGGGCGTTACCCTGATCCGGTCCACCACGATTTCAATATCGTGGGTTTTGTACCGGTCAACCTGCAGCGAAGGGCTTAGGTCGCGGATAGTGCCATCGATGCGGGCTTTCACAAAGCCTAATTTACGGATCTGCTCGAAGACCTCACGGTAGTGACCCTTACGTCCCTTGATTTTCGGCGAAAGCAAAACAATATAACGGTCACGGTAATGCGACAGAATGAGTTCGGTGGTTTGCGCCTGGGTGTACTTAACCATGCGTTGGCCCGTGGGTGAGAACGCGTCGGCTACCCGTGCGTATAACAGGCGCAGAAAATCATAAATTTCCGTCACCGTTCCTACCGTTGACCGGGGATTCCGGTTGGTGGATTTCTGTTCGATGGAAATGACCGGACTGAGCCCGGTGATCTTGTCAACGTCCGGACGTTCTATATGGCCAATGAAGTGCCGTGCGTAGTGACTAAAGGTTTCCATATACCGGCGCTGGCCTTCGGCATAAATGGTGTCGAACGCCAGGGAGGATTTCCCGCTGCCGCTGAGACCTGTAATAACGACCAGCTGGTTGCGGGGCATATCCACGTCGACGTTGTGTAAATTGTGAACACGAGCACCATAGACCCGAAGCCAGCGATCGTTGTCTTCCGGCATGCCTTCGTCCCCGGAAGCAAGCGGGTTTTCCGCACACACAGCCTGCAGATGAAGGTCGATATTTTTGTCAGATGTCGCGCACATGAAGGGTGTCATTGAAAAGCTGATCCGGCTCGGAGAGGTCTTCCAAAAGTTTATCCACCGAAACAACGCCGTCTTTCGGCAGTTGAATTTTATAACTTTTTCGTTCCTTGTTCAGTAAACTGTTGGTCAGTATCCAGGGATTCATTTCTTTCAGTACACGATAGGAGATGTTTTTATCCTGACAGAATTTCCCGAAGTCAGGAATGGTGCTGTCAGTGATGAAAGGTTCGGTTGGAATATGCGGGTACAAATCACGTATACGAATATAAAATCCATAGGAAACAGGATGCTCGAAGATGGTTTTTATGGCCACAATGCGGTACATATATCGGATGGTTTCCCGGTTCAATTGCAAATCGTAAAAGTTCCGCGTACGCTGCGTGTTCAGCGCACGTTCCAGGCCGCCCATGCCCATATTGTAGGACACGGCCGCCAGGGACCAGCTATGAAATTTTTCATAGGCATCGCGTAAGATGCGACAGGCCGCTTCTGTGGCTTTTTCAACATTGTACCGCTCATCAACTTCCGAACTTATCTCCAGACCGTAAGCCTGGGCCGGGCTTTTCATGATCTGCCAGAAGCCGGCGGCGCCCGCCGGGGAAACCACGTTTTCCATGCCGCTTTCGATCAGGCAGAGATAGAAAAAATCGGCCGGGATGTTGTTCTTTTTTAGTATTGGCTCTATCACCGGGCGCCAACGATTGGCGCGTTTCATCATCAATACGGTACTGGAGTGCCAGTAGGCATTTACATGCAATTCTTTATCGAAGCTTTCGCGAACATAATATTTGTCCAACGGAATCGGCTCTCCAGCAAAATCAAGATGGGCGGGCATCTCCACGGTGAACATTTTATAATTGCGACGGAAGGCCTCACGGTACACCAGATCGTCGCTTGTGCTAATACCGCTGAAGGTAAATGCCGACAGCACCGTAATAGCCGCAATCAATAAAACGACGGGGAGAATCGTCAGGAATTTTTTCATAAAAGAGGACGTAAATTAGAGTTTTGTGTTTCGGTTGGCAATGATAAAGAGCGTAACGAATACGGCCAGAAACCAGGTGCCAAACATAAGGTTGTAAAAGGTGTGCCAGACGGGCAGGTAATAAATCATTAGTACCAGACTGGCCGAACCCAGGGAGATTAAAGCAAAAATGATGGCTACCCAGGCGTCATTCAGGCCAAGGTAGGATAAGTGGTGTGTGGTGTGATCCTTGCCGCCCACAAACGGTGAAGTTTTCCGCATCAGGCGCTTGATCACCACGGTGGTGGTGTCGGTAATCGGTAAAGCAAAAATGGTAAGAACTAACAGTAGCCGCTGACCAGCGGGCAGCAGCGCATCGCCCAACGGGGCGTTCCATAAAAACTGCACACCAAAAAAAGCGAGTACCAGGCCCAAAAACTGACTGCCGGTGTCACCCATATATAATTTTGAAGGATGCCAATTGAAGAATAGAAAGCCCGCCAGCGCTGCCATTAATCCAATTAACGTCAGCAGGTAGGGAGAGGTGAAAAAACCGCTCGTTAACAAGATGCAGGTGAGCGGGATAAAAGTGAACAGCGAAATGATACTGGTAATTCCATCCATGTTGTCGAGCATATTCACCGAGTTCATCATGGCAATCACCCAAAGCACGGTAAGAATATCGTTTAACCAGGCATCGCCGAACAGCTGAATGCTTGAGCCGGTCGATACCAGGATCGCTCCACAGGAAATCTGAGTGAGCAATTTGAGCCAGACTTTGGTGTTGTAGGCATCGTCGAATAAGCCCATCAGAAAAGCCAGGGAGGCCGAAGCAACCAATCCTAAAAGGGTGATGTTGCGGAAATTTTCACTCTGTTGATAAATGAAGGATCCGGCCGCGAGGGAAAGAAGAAAAATAATATAGAAGCTGATCCCCCCGAGCGAGGGCTTGCTGCTGTTGCTCCACCGAATCTGCGTTTCAGGATGATTGCGGATTCCCAGCGTTTTGGAGAACTTTACAAACAAACCATTGATCAGAAGTGAAAACAGAAATGCGGCTAAAAAGAATGAAATCAGCGCAATAGGCAGGTATGACGAGGTCTCTGGCAAGTAAAAATATTTTAGGGCGCAAAAGTACAAAAAATTTACCAGCTAAACAAAGATTTCAGCTCGCAAAATTTTGGTGCCAACTCGTCTTTTTCAGAAAGTTGAGGGTTCTCAACACCCCAGTCAATGTTCAGGTCCGGGTCGTTCCATCGGATGGATCCTTCCGCCGCCTTGTTATAATAGCCGGTGCATTTGTACGAAAAAACGGTGTTTTCTTCCAGCGTTAAAAATCCATGCGCAAAGCCTTCCGGAACCCACATCATTAGTTTGTTGTCCTCGTCGAGCCGCTGCGCAACCCATTGTCCGTATGTGGGCGCGTTTTTACGGATGTCGACCGCAACGTCCAGCACGGCACCAAGGATCACGCGCACGAGTTTGCCCTGCGCATGCGGTGGCTGCTGGAAGTGCAGGCCCCGAAGAATGTGCTTGCCCGACATGGATTGATTGTCCTGCACAAAATCGGCTTCAATACCCAGGGCCATCAACAGGTCTTTCCTGAAGGTTTCGTAAAAATAGCCCCGACCGTCTTCATAAACCGTGGGCTTAATCACCTTTACCTCGGGAATTGAGGTGGAAATTAACTCCATTATTGTTTCTTTTTAAATTTTAACGCCATGAGAATTTTGTTCAAAAAGGGATGTTTGCTCACCATGCTGCTTTCCTCTTCGTAATAACCGTAACCATAACCGTAACCGTATCCGTACCCTTGTTTACCGCGCGAATAATTGTATTTGCCATAGGCCATGTCGCCCAATTCTACAGCATTTAAAACGTACGAAATCTGGTTGATGTGACTTTCCGTGACCAATCGCTCCAGGTTTTCTATGTAAAAGCGTTTGCTGTAACCTGATTTAAAGACGTAGATTGGGTAATCCGCCATTTGCAGGCTCTTCATGCCATCGGTGACCACGCCAATGGGCGGATTGTCGATGATGACAAAATCGTACATCTGTTTCAAACGACTCAGCGTAATTTCCATGTTGGGCCCGATAATAAGCTCCGAAGGATTGGGCGGCACGACACCTGCCGTGATAAAATCCAGGTTTGGCAGGGTGCTTTTCTGTATGCAGTCTTCGATGATCTCGCGCCCGCTGAGAATGTTCGACATGCCGTGCCGGTTGTTGACACCGAATCCGGTGTGGATTTTTGGCTTGCGGAGGTCGAGATCAATAATGATGACTTTTTTATTCGAGAAAGCAATCACACCCGCCAGGTTTAGGGCAAAGAAGGTCTTGCCTTCCCCGGAAATCGTTGAGGTTACCGCGATGACCTTGCTGCCCGGGCTGTTGTTAATAAACTGCAGGTTGGTCCGGATTGATCGTAGTGCCTCGGCAATCAGCGATCGGGGCTCACGATCCACAATGATCTGCGATTCAGGTATGGATTTGTTGTAGCGGGGAACCAATCCCAGGCCGGATACGTCGGTGTACTTGCGAATGTCGCTGATACTGACAATGGTATTGTATAGCAAGTATTTTCCGATGATGATGCCTATTCCCGTGACCAGGGCCGCCAGCAGGCAGGCCAGGTAAATAAGTTTACTTCGGGGAGATACCGGTTCCTGAGGTGCCCGGGATTTCTCCAGAACAACATTTTCCGATACCAGACCCGCCTTGGTAATGCTGTATTCAGCGCGCTTCTGGATCAGTTCGTTGTAGTACTTTTCATTAACACTGTATAAACGCTGCAACTTATTCAATTCGATCGGACTGAAGCCTGCGTTCCGGTTGTAGTATTGGCTGCCCGCCAGGTTTAGCTTACGGGAAACTTCCATGCGGCGCTGTGCCAGGGTTACCTTGATCGATTTAATACTTTCGTGAAGCAATTTGCGCCGAATGTTGATCTGGTGGTCGATGGCCGTTACCTGAGCATTTTCCGGGGTTACCTCGTACAAGTATTGTTCTTTGCGTATCAGCAGGTTCTGAATTTCATTCAACATAGCCGACAGTGCGCCCTGAAACTCGCTGCCGGCAATGATTGCCGTTAACTTATAGATGTTTATGTCGCCCGGTTTCTGCAACTCGGCATCCAATAAGCTCAGAACGGCCTCGTCGTTATCGTACGATAGCTTAAGCCGTTCGTATTCCTCAAGCTGTACCTTTATATCCACCGGATCACTAAGGTAGGAGGTGTCAATTTTATTGACACGACGGAAACTGTCCAGCTGCATTTCAGAATCGTATAGCTCCCCGTAAATTAGCAGGAGTTGATCGTCAATGTAGCTGAGGATGTTATTGGCACCCTCTGCTTTTCGCTCCAGATCGTAAATACGGAATTCTTCTACAATAGTGTTAACAATATCACTTGCTTTTTGCGGGTGACGGTCGTTGAAAACAATCTGCAGGGTTTTGGCTTCTTCGTTCAGTACGTTTACTTTTAAGCCTGGCATGTAGGCCGGCACAATTTCTTCCGGATTGTTCACCGTGAAAAAATAATTCTCCGTGTTGATCTGCGCCTGGTCTTCCCGTATCCGGGCTTCGTTTAGTATGTTAACGCGAAGGTCGATTTCGGGTAAACTAACATTTTCACCCACGGGATACTGCTCACTGTGCTCGGTTCCGTTAAGCTCCCACGTCAAGGTATAATGGGTGGTTCCGTTGAAACGAACGTGAAAGGGGAGGTTGTAAACCGAGGGATTTTTTATGACGTATACGACCTCAAAAGGGGAACTCTTGTACATCTCTGTGTTCAGGATGGTCCCTTTTACAAAATAGGAGGTGTTCAGCGGTAATTTCGAGAATGCCCGCGCCAGAAATACCGGCGAGCGCAGTAATTCAACACGCTTGGCCACACCTTCTTCAATGGTGTTTTCTTCCTTCAGCGCGTTTAGGTATTTGTCGGCCTCGTTTTTTACGTCTAACTGTATGACCGCCTGGGTTTCGAAGCGCGGATAGGTGTAGCGTAAGTAGAGAAATGCACCGATAAGTGCGATGACCAGCAGGAGGGTTACAAACAGCAGATTTTTTCGGGCAATGTGCAGAAACAGCCGCAGGTCGATTTCATCGTTAATGGGAGGTATTTTTCGGAACGCCATAATCGTTATTTAAAAAGTGCGATAACCGCGACCGCCGTCGCCAGCAGGGAGAGGTAAGGGGCAATAATAGCAACAATGCGCTCGGCCGTGCGCTCGCGCGGAGTGATGTAAATTACATCGTTCGATTGCAGAACAATATTTCCCTGATTAATGTTCTCTACCCGGGATAAGTTGATCTGATAAACTTCATTTGTGTTGTTTTTCTTCCGAATCAATTTAATACGATGAGCCTTCGAGTCGCTGGTGCCCCCGGCTTGTGCCAGGACTTCGAACAGCGTTGTGTTCTGGTTTTCCAGTTTGATCACCGAGGCGGTCTCGCCACGGAATACAAAAACCCGGCGGTTGTCCAGGGTGATTTTTACATAAGGATCGTTGATGTATGCAGCGTATAATTTTTCCAGATGCGCTTCTGCTTCCCGGCGGTTCATGCCTGCAAAATGAATTTCGCCCAGCAAGGGTAGCTTGGCCGTCCCGTCTTTTTCAATCACATAGCTCAGGGCACCCTGCCCCTGCATTTGCGCGTTTTGCACACCCTGCTCCATCATTCCCGTCACCAATCGCTCGCCTTTGTTGGCCAGCACCAGAAAACTAAGAATGTCGTCCGGTGCAATTTTATATTCATCCTCCATGCTGTCATTGGCGGTGGCATATGTGTAATCCCCTGGCGTACGCAACATCACAGAGGGATTGACGACCCGGCAAGAAGCAAACAGCGCCAGCGTGCATACAATTATCAGCGTTCTCTTCATCTTCCTCGATATGTTTAACAAAAATAACATTTGTACCCGCGTGAGACGCGAATTTTTTGGTCTTTTACGACAAAAAGTACTTTGTGTTGCAAAGTAACTAATAAATTTTTAATTGAGAAAATATTTTCGCACAAAGATGGGCGTGATCCCGGTGTTATTTTCGGAGGAGCCGTTCGTAAAGTGCCGCCATGTCGTTCACTAAACGTGTGTAGTGAAAACGTTGTTCTACAAAGGGCCAACCTTCCTTGCCAAAGGCTTCCCGCATGCCGGCGTCTTCGGCCAGGATTTTCAGATTGGCGCCAAAGGCGTCTGCATCCCTGGTGTCGGACAACAGGGCTGTTTTTCCGGGAAGGACAATATTTTCGATACCGCCAACACGGGTGGTAACAATGGGTTTTCCGGCGGCCTGGGCTTCGATCAGGCTAACGGGGGTACCCTCGTTCAGGGACGACAAGGCGATGATATCCATACCGGCATTCACCGTATCGACTTCTTTTATCCACGACGTAAAGGTGAGTGTTGACGGGCGATTTTCGTCATGGGCGTTGGTGGTATCCAGTCCGAGCTGACGAGCCAGGTGTTCCATGGCTTGCCGGCACTCGCCGTCGCCCACGATAAATGCACGGATCTTGACGCTGCTGTTGGCTTTTAGCCAGGCAAGTGAGCGAAGAAAGAGTTCGTGATTTTTAATGGGCACGATGCGACCCACGATCCCAATGGCTACTTCATCCTCACCGATATTGTAGGTGGTACGAAAGGCGGCCCGTTTACTTTCGATATCTTCGCGAAAGCGGCTTAAATCAAAGCCCAAAGGAATAATTTCAACTTTGGAGGCTGGACAAATGTTGTACTTTGTTACCAGGTCATATTTCTGAATTTCGCTTAGGGCAATGATTTTGCTACTTTTTGCGGCCAGCTTCCGTTCAATCATCTGGTAGAGTTTTGATCGAATCCCGCTGAAATAGGCGTCGAAAACATGGCCATGAAAGGTGTGTACCACCACGGGAACGCCCATCTGGAATGCGGCCTGGCGGCCCAGCGCGCCTGCTTTGGAAGCATGCGTGTGCACAATGTCGGGTTTATAGTGGCGAATAATGGCTTTAATTTTCCGTAAGGCGATGGCGTCCTGAAGCGGGTAGATGGTGCGCCGCATTTCGGGGATGACCCTGGCCTCGAGGCCCAAACTGTCGAGAATGTGGTGAGAGGCAGCTTCGCTCTCATCCTGCTGGCCGCCAATCAGAAGCGTTTCATACGCAGCCGGGAGGTAGCGGGTGAGATAGGCTGCGTTGTAGGTGGGTCCCCCCAGATTGAAACGATTGATGATGCGTAATACCCTTGGCATGATTAGGTCCTCACATGTTTTTTATCCACCAGTACTGAAATACGATTAGATTCCAAACCCGGGCGGCCGCATCACCGGGATTGGCCGAGTCAAGTTGTTGCAACAATTGACGGACCGCGGCAGGCTGAAAAATCCCTTGTTCCTGCAGCAAACGTTCACTGAGTAACTCCTGATGAATTTGCTGTCGCATTTCCGTGCGGAACCATCGCAGCAGGGGCACTTCAAATCCGTGCTTGGGCCGGTTTAGCACCGTATCGGTCAAAAGGTCGCTGAAGGTATCGCGCAGTATTTTTTTACTCTGGGCTTTTCCAAACTTCCACTCCGCAGGTAAGGAAAAAACATAATTCACATGCTCGTAATCCAGAAAAGGAACGCGCACCTCCAGCGAATTCGCCATCGACATATAATCAACCTTCGCGAGCATGTCGTTTGTCAGCACCAGCTGCATGTCGGCAAGGAGTACATCATTCAGATTGCTTTCGCCGAGAACCTGGCAGTAGCGTTTTTTCAGGTCTTCGAAAATGGGGTCAGGCTGCGGGGAACGCAGGAGCAGTGCACCGGCCTGATGCTCGTCGCTTACCGACGCCCAACGCCAGTAACGGTCGGCTGGCGATAATTTCATGCCCTGGGCAAAACGAGCCAGCTGCCGTGTTTTGTTACCGGCTTTGGTATTACGCGATTTCGGCAAGACGTTCCACAAGGGATGGCCCCAGCGAACCAGGTTTTCGGCCAGTCCAGCATTCCGCATCCGCCACTCTGCGCTGTGTTTAATGTAACCGCCGTAAAGTTCATCAGCACCATCTCCCGAAAGAGCCACCGTAACCTGCTTGCGAGTTTCGCGGCTGAGGATGTAAACGGCAAGGGCAGAGGAGTCGGCAAAGGGCTCGTCAATATAATCCAGTACATCCCCTAAGGCGTCGTACAGGTCGCTCGTGCTGAGGCGAAAGGCATGGTGATCGGTTTTGTGCAGCCGCGCAATCTCTTCGGCATAGCGGGTTTCATCAAAATGGGCTTCGTCTTTAAAACCGATGCTGAAGGTTTTCAGCGAGGTCGTATGGCGCGCAGCAAGCCCGGTGATAATGGACGAATCAAGTCCTCCACTGAGAAAACAACCCAAGGGAACATCTGCCATGAGGCGCTGCTCCACCGACCGATCCAGGTGCGCGCGAATTTGTTGACAGGCGGTTTCGTAAGAATCGTGAGACTGTTCAAGGGGACGATACGGAATTGAATACCAGCAATGGTCGGTGACTTCTGTTCCGCAAACGGTGAGATAATGCCCAGGCATCAATTTTCTGACGTTTTTAAAAATACTGGCCGGGGCCGGGATGTAACTCAATTGTAGGTAGGTGAACAGGGACGAAGGATCCAGTTCCCGCGGAATGCCCAGGGCCATCAAGGCTTTGAGCTCGGAAGCAAACAGCAGGTTGTCCTCGTCCATGTATAGATGCAAGGGCTTAATTCCCATTCGGTCCCGCGCAATGAACAGACTGTTTTCCTGCTTGTCGTAAATGCACAGTGCGAAAAAGCCATTGAGCTTTTCAAGGAATGCCGGGCCCTGCAGGATGTAAAGGTTGAGAATCACCTCCGTGTCGCTTTGCGATCGGAAAGGAATTCCTAGTTGCTCTAAGGGTTTGCGCAGGTCCTTGAAGTTAAAGATTTCACCGTTGAAAACGATGGTGTAGCGACCGCTGTTGTCGGAAAACGGCTGTGAGGCGGCATCGCTGAGGTCGATGATGGAGAGGCGCGTATGCCCCAGCGCAACGTCTCCGTTTAGATAAATGCCCTTCTGGTCTGGTCCGCGCAAACGCAGGCTTTCCACGGCGGCGGAGATACGGTTAAGACGGCCGCCTCCTTTTTCACTGTATGCTATGCCACCGCAGATTCCGCACATGGCTTCTACAGGTGGATGACTTCTCCGTAAGCCGCGGCTACGGCTTCCATCACCGCCTCCGACATGGTTGGGTGCGGATGTACCGCGTGGATGAGGTCGTGCCCGCTGGCCTTCATTTTTCGGGCCACCACCACTTCCGAGATCATCTCAGTAACATTATCGCCCACCATATGGGCGCCCAGACAAGTGTTGGTTTTTGCATCAAAAATC
>CAZPDS010000003.1:39492-74675 GCA_964585485.1 uncultured Bacteroidales bacterium | reverse complement strand
CTTCCGGTAAAGCAACGGCGGCAGGCAACAAAAATCACTTTAATAAAGCCATCTTTGTTGCCTGCCGCCGTTGCTTTACCGGAAGCGGTGTAGGGGAATTTTCCGACCTTCAGCTCATAACCGGCTTCCCGGGCGGCTTTCTCAGTCATACCTACCGAAGCCACTTCCGGTGTTGTATAGGTGCATGACGGAATGTTCGTGTAGTCCATGGGTTCAGTGTGTAGTCCCGCAATTTTTTCAACACAGAGAATGCCTTCGTGCGATGCAACGTGCGCCAGGGCCGGCCCGTGTACGATGTCGCCTATGGCGTAATAGCCTTCAACGCTCGTCCGGTAGTATTCATCCACCTGGACCTTGCCGCGTTCAACCAAAATGCCTGTTTCTTCCAGACCCAGGCCTTCAAGGTTTGTTGCTACGCCTACGGCGGAAAGTACGACGTCGCAGGCAATCACTTCAGTTCCTTTTTTGGTGGTTACGCTTACCTTGCAGCCTTCACCGCTGGTGTCGACAGATTCAACTGTGGCCGAGGTCATGACAGTTAGCCCTGCTTTTTTGAAGGAGCGTTCCATTTGTTTGGAGGTGTCTTCATCTTCGATGGGCAATACGGCGGGCAGTAGCTCGATCAAGGTCACCTTTGTGCCCATGGATTGATAGAAGAAGGCGAATTCCGAGCCGATGGCACCGGAGCCAACAACCACCATGGAATCCGGGCGCTGCGGAAGCGTCATGGCTTCGCGGTAACCGATGATCTTTTTCCCGTCCTGCGGCAACTTGGGTAAATTGCGGGAACGGGCGCCCGTGGCGAGAATAATGTGGTCGGCGCTGTACTCACTGACACTGCCATCGGCCACCGTAACTTCCACCACTTTCCCGGGTTTCACTTTGCCGAAGCCCGCCAGCACATCGATGTTATTTTTTTTGAAGAGATACTGTATCCCTTTGCTCATGTTTTCCGCCACGCCGCGGCTGCGCGCCACGACGGCCGCGAAATCCGGCGCCACGTCACCGTTTAGCACGATTCCGTAATCGGCTGCATGTTTCATGTAGTTGTACACCTGTGCGCTTTTTAGCAGCGCCTTGGTTGGAATACAGCCCCAGTTAAGGCAAATACCGCCCGGTTCAGCTTTTTCAACAACCGCGGTTTTCATCCCCAGTTGGGACGCCCTGATAGCGGCTACATAACCGCCGGGGCCGCTTCCGATCACGATGCAATCGTACTGCATAGGATTTATTTTTTGAGTGATTGAATTTGCTCTTCAAGAACTTTGATCTTTGATTCAGCGTCTGCCTGTTTCTTGCGTTCAATGTCAACAACCGATTCCTTGGCATTACGGACAAAGTTTTCGTTGCTGAGTTTTTTCATTACAGAAACCAGGAATCCCTTATTGTAATCGAGTTCCTGCTGCAATTTGGCCAGCTCACTTTCGATGTCCACGTTTTCCGTTACCGGGATGTAAAACTCCGTCGCTCCCGAAATAAAAGTAAAGGCGTTTTCAGGTTTGGTCTCTACATAATGAATGGCCGACAGGTTGCAGAGTTTGGCGGCAACATCATCAAAACGAAGGTCAGGTTTTTCCTGATTGTTTTTTCGAATCATCAGGATCAGGCTTTCTTTCATGCTGAGGTTTTTCTCCTTGCGGATGCCACGAACGGCGGTGATAACCTCGGATGCATAGGTGAACGAGGTGAGCAGAGAGGGATCGTAGCTTTTCACTTCGGGCCAGGGGCTGATCATGATGGATTCATCCTCGCCGCGTTCGTTCAGGTAATGCCAGAGTTCTTCAGTAATGAACGGCATGAACGGATGCAAGGCTTTCAGCAGCATTTCAAAAAATTCCACGGTGGCTTCGTATGTTTTCCTGTCGATGGGCTGCTGGTAAGCGGGTTTGATCATCTCCAGGTACCATGAACAGAAATCATCCCATGTCAATTTGTAGAGTGTCATCAGTGCTTCCGACATGCGGTACTTGCTGAAATGATCGTTGGCGAGTTCAAGGGTTGCGTTGAATTTCGACCGGAACCAATCTGCGCTGATGGCTGAAGATTGCGGTTGGACGATCGTATCGTCCACGGTCCAGCCTTTTACAAGACGGAATGCATTCCAGATTTTATTGCTAAAGTTGCGGCCTTGTTCACATAGCGATTCGTCAAAGGGCAGGTCATTGCCGGCCGGTGAGCACAGCAACATCCCCACGCGCACGCCATCGGCACCGAATTTTTGCATCAGTTCGATGGGATCGGGGCTATTGCCAAGGCTTTTCGACATCTTACGGCCCTGCTTGTCGCGTACGATACCGGTCAGGTAAACATTTTTAAACGGAATGTCGTTGCGGTATTTCTGCCCGGCCATGATCATGCGGGCTACCCAGAAGAACAGGATTTCCGGTGCAGTGATCAGGTCGTTGGTGGGATAATAGTACTTGATGTCGTCGTTATTGGGATGACGAATGCCGTCGAAGACCGAAATCGGCCACAACCAGGAGGAGAACCAGGTGTCCAGTACATCTTCGTCCTGTCGAAGATCGTCGATCGCAAGATTTTCATTTCCGCTGATCTGCCGTGCTTTTGCAAGGGCTTCGTCAGCCGTGTTGGCAACGACAACCTCTCCATCGGGGAGGTACCAGGCCGGGATACGTTGCCCCCACCACAACTGGCGGGAGATGCACCAATCCTTCACGTTTTCCATCCAATGCCGGTAGGTGTTTTTAAACTTGGCCGGCGTGAAGGTTATGGTATCATTCATTACCACGTCCAGCGCGGGTTTTGCCATATCGGTCATCCGCATGAACCATTGCATGGAGAGCTTGGGCTCTATCACGGCATCGGTGCGTTCAGAGTACCCCACCTTGTTGGTGATTTCTTCAATCTTCACCATGTGCCCTTTTTCCTCAAGTTCTTTCGCGATCTTTTTGCGTACCGCAAAACGGTCTTCGCCAACGTAAAGCTGCGCTTTTTCATTCAGCGTGCCGTTGTCGTTGAAAATGTCGATGCTCTGCAGTTTATGTTTGATGCCGAGGTTGTAGTCATTGATATCGTGAGCAGGCGTGACTTTCAGCGCACCTGTTCCAAATTCACGGTCTACGTATTCATCGTAAATGATGGGCACGGAGCGCCCAATGAGGGGAATCAGCACATGCTTTCCCTTCAGGTGGGCATAACGCTCATCGTCGGGGTGCACGCAAACCGCGGTATCGCCCAGGATGGTTTCGGGACGTGTGGTGGCAATGGTGATCCAGGCATCGGCTTCGCCTTCGATTTTGTAGCGGATGTAATAGAGTTTGGATTGCAGTTCCTTGTAGTTGACTTCTTCATCCGATACCGCGGTTAGTGCGCTGGGATCCCAGTTCACCATGCGAACGCCGCGGTAAATCAGACCCTTATTGTATAGGTCTACGAATACGCGGATCACCGATTCGTACAGCGCTTCATCCATGGTAAAGCGGGTCCGGCTCCAATCGCAGGATGCCCCCAGTTTTTTAAGTTGTTCCAGGATGATGCCACCGTGCTTTTCTTTCCAATCCCAGGCGTGACGAAGAAATTCATCGCGGGTGAGGTCCTTTTTATCAATACCTTCTTCCTTCAGTTTTGCTACCACTTTGGCTTCGGTGGCGATGGATGCGTGGTCCGTTCCCGGTACCCAAAGTGCGTTTTTGCCCAGCATGCGCGCGCGCCTGATAAGAACGTCTTGCAGCGTGTTGTTCAGCATGTGCCCCATGTGCAAAACCCCGGTAACATTGGGGGGTGGGATCACGATGCAATAGGGTTCTCTATCGTCGGGAACGGATTTAAAAAATCCCTTTTCCATCCAGTAGGCGTACCATTTCTCTTCCGCCTGTGTGGGTTCGTATTTGGTGGGTATTTCCATAAAATTGCGGCCCTGCCGCGCTCGCGTTAATAACATTTTTATAAAACATGCAAAGGTAGAATTTTTTTGGGATTTTGGCCTAATGCAATAGGGTGGGCGACGAAACCCTCTTTGCCCGCGGCAATCAAAGATTGCTTATTTTTGTCATCATAATTTTACTGCCATGTATAAAATTCGGTTCACTCATAGTGTGATGATGATGGTAATGGTGCTGCTGCTGGTATCCTGTAATATGGGCTGTAACAATGGCAATCAAACCACCAATACTACGAATCCGGACACCCTCAGGGCGAACGTGCCTGTTTTCAATGAGGATTCGGCCTATCAGTTTATTAAGACCCAGGTGGACATGAGTCCCCGTGTGCCGAATTCTGCGGCTCACAAAAAGTGTGGCGACTGGTTGGAGGCAAAACTGGCTTCGTATGGTGCTCAGGTGACTTCGCAGCACGTGAAGCTCCGTGCTTTCGACGGCACCCTGCTGAATGCCCGGAATATCATCGGAGCCATAAATCCTGAGCGGCCGGTGCGCGTGATGCTCTGTTCACACTGGGATTCGCGCCCCTGGGCCGATAACGATGCGGATGAAACAAAGCACAAAACACCCGTAGACGCCGCCAACGATGGAGCCAGCGGAGTGGGCGTACTCCTGGAGATCGCCCGCATTCTGCAAAAAAACGAGCCCGGCATTGGGGTGGATATTATCTTTTTTGATGCCGAAGACTACGGTGAGCCCATGTGGGATAATACTGAATACGATGGCGAAAACTGGGGCCTGGGTTCACAGTATTGGGCGAAAAATCCGCACAAAGTCGGGTATTCGGCGCGTTTTGGAATTTTGCTTGATATGGTGGGCGTTGAAAACGGGCACTTTGCGAAGGAAGCTTTTTCACTTCAGTATGCCCCCGATATCGTGAGCAAAGTGTGGAGTGCCGCTTTCCGTGCGGGCTACGGTAGTTACTTCCCGAATACAAACGGGGGGGCTATCAATGACGATCATCTCTACGTAAACAAGTATGCCGGTATTCCAACCATCGACATCATCCATCATGATCCACAATCAAAAACGGGCTTTTTCCCATGGTGGCATACTACGCATGATAACATGGAACACATCGATAAAGCGACGCTGAAGGCCGTTGGCCAGACAGTGCTGACGGTGATTTTTGAAGAAGAATTACCTGCCTGAATTTACAACAACTCACTGGCCAGGTTGGCCAGTTCCGAACGTTCCCCTTTCTCCAGCCTTACGTGGGCATAAATGGGTTGGTTTTTCAACTTGTCAATCAGCACGGATAAACCGTTGGATTCAGCATCCAGGTAGGGCGTGTCAATCTGATTGATGTCGCCCGTGAGCAGGATTTTTGTTCCTTCGCCGGCCCGCGTAATGATGGTTTTAACTTCGTGCGGGGTCAGGTTCTGAGCCTCGTCCACAATAAAATAGATGTTCGACAGGCTTCGTCCGCGGATGTAGGCCAGGGGCGAAATCACCAACTTTTCTTTCTCCAGCGCTTCGGTGATGGCCTTGTGTTCTTTATCGCGTTCATCGTATTGATTCTGGATCATCTTCAGGTTGTCGAACAAAGGCTCCATATATGGATTCAACTTCGACTTGATATCGCCCGGCAGAAACCCAATGTCTTTGTTGCTAAGCGGTACAATGGGCCGCGAAAGATAGATCTGCTTGAAGTTGCGGCGCTGTTCCAGGGCGCCAGCGAGGGTGAGCAGTGTTTTGCCCGTTCCCGCTACCCCCGAAATGGTAACCAGCTTAATGTCGGGGTTCATAATGGCGTGCAGGGCAAACACCTGTTCGGCATTGCGGGGGTTGATGCGGTAGGCGGAGCGTTTCTCAATCCGCTCGAGCATCTGGCTTACCGGGTTGTAGTAGGTAAGGGCAGAGCCCTTGGTGTTTTTCAGTATGAAATACTGGTTGGCAATGGGGTCCTTGACCCCGATTTTTTTGGGATCGCAAAACCCGTTTTGGTAAACCTCGTCGATGATGGCACCTGTAAGACCTTCTACCAGCCGTTTTCCGGTGTACAGGGATTCAATATCTTTAATTTTTCCGGTTTCAAAATCCTCGGCAGTGATGTTTAAGGATTTGGCTTTAAGCCGAAGGTTAACATCTTTGGTGACGAGTATAACATGACGCCCCGGGTGCTGTTGCTGCAAGGCCAGCGTCGCGTTGAGGATACGGTGGTCGGGCTTATCTTCCCCGAAAATTTTACGGGCATCAATTTCACCTCGCTCCTGCATCACCACGCGGAATTTTCCCATCGACGGACCATCGATCGGAACCCAGTCCTGAAGGGTGTATTTCGCCGAAAGTGCATCGATCGTGCGGATGAATTCCCGTGCTTCAAAATTCTTAATATCATTCCCCTTCTTAAAGTTGTCCAGTTCTTCCAGTACCGTAATCGGTATGGCAACATCATTTTCGTCAAAGCTGCGGATTGCGTTATGATTGTAGAGGATTACGGACGTGTCCAACACGAAAATCTTGGTTTCGCCGCTTTTCTTTTTATGGGTTGTTTTAGCCATAGTATAGTCAGATAAGGGGATAAATATACAACGCCCACCTGGATGGCAGCCGGAGCGGGTCCGTGAATTATTGACAAGACCTGGTTAATATCCCGCTTGTGGCTTTGACACTCAGTTCCTTTGCCGGATGCTGATGCCCGCTTTTTATAGTGTGACAGTGCCAGTCATTTTCTTTCACGACGGGCACATATCCCGGAGAATTGCTAATTTAGCACTCTATATTCTCATCGTATGAAAAAATTCCTACCGTCTGTTGTTCTGCTGTTCATGCTGGTGATGCCGGCAGTGATGTCCTTCGCGGCTGATTCTACCGGCCTTCCGGTAAAACAAGTTGCAGCCAGTGGTAACGTGTCGCCCGATAGTATGGCCATGGAAGAGACCCCCTTGCTACTGCCCCCGGATGAAGAAGAACAGCCCTCTTTTCACCAAATGTTGCGGGAAAAGTTCATAGAGGGGGGTGCCGGATGGATGGCGCCGATTCTGATTTGTCTGATCATCGGATTGGGACTGGGCATTGAGCGAATACTCTATTTAAACCTCAGTACGGTGAATACAACAAAACTCCTCGGCCGCATCGAAGGCGCCCTGGCAAAAGGTGGTGTAGAAGAAGCACGTGAAGTGTGCCGGACGACACGTGGGCCGCTGGCCGAGATTTTTTTCGAAGGATTGAACCGTCACAAACAGGGTATCGATATGGTTGAAAAATCCATCGTGAGCTACGGAAGTGTGGTGAACGGAAAGCTCGAATCCAACCTTACCTGGATCGCGCTTTTTATCGCCCTGGCCCCAATGCTGGGCTTTCTCGGCACCGTGGTCGGCATGGTGTCGGCTTTCGATTCCATCGAGGCAGCGGGCGATATTTCCCCGGCCATTGTTGCCGGTGGAATCAAGGTGGCTCTGTTAACTACAGTGTTCGGACTTATCGTGGCGATGATCTTACAGGTTTTATACAATTACATTGTGGCCAAGATCGATCGTATGGTGAATGAAATGGAAGATGCTGTTATCAGCTTTGTCGATCTTCTTTGGGATCTTGAAAACCGGAAACAATTATGAAACACACGAAGGTAGCCTTTGTCGCTATTCTGACCGTATTGGTGATATTGGCCTCCGCGGTCGTCGTCGCTTTCGCGATAATATCGGCCGGCGAAGGCGAAAATCCCGGCACCACCTTAAGCCTTTACAATATTGCGGCGGGCATTGCGTACGCCTTGCTGCTGGCGGCTTTTGTTATGGTTGTTGCCTTCCCCGTCCTGCGAATTGTCAGTAGTTATAAAACGTATGTCAAAACCCTGGCCGGTGCGATTTTCGTGGCGGGCATTTTCCTGCTTAGTTATGTGCTGAGCCCGGAATTTTCCGGCGGTTTTTATGCCGAACATGAAGTGGGATCAAGGGCGGCCCGACTGGTCAATGCGAGTCTTATTACCACCTATCTTGCCCTTCTTGTGACTGTAGTTGCGTTTATATATGGTGAAATTTCCTCAAGACTGAAGTAAATGGCACGTCTGAAACCCGGAATTAATGCAGGCTCCATGGCCGACATCGCGTTTTTGCTGCTGATCTTTTTTTTGGTCACGGCTACGATGGATGTGGATTCGGGTTTGAAGCGCCGCTTACCACCGCTGCCGGCAAAAGGACAGCAAGCCACGCAGGTGGCTCGTCGCAATGTGATCGAGATTTTAATCAGTTCCCGCGACGAGTTATTAATCAATGGGCGGAGGGGAACATTGGATGATATTCAGCCCTTGGTTACGGATTTCATCAGCAATCCAAACAACGATCCCGCGAAAGCGGAAAAGGAGTTGTTCTCGCACCGTAAGCAACGCGAAGCAGCCCAGGGAAATTTCGAGGAAGTAAGCCGGCTTTCAGAGGCGATGGAGCTTATCGGAGACTATCCCGTGTCGAAGGGTATTATCAGTTTGCAAAATGACCGGGCCACTTCGTACGGAATGTATGTTAAGGTTCAGAACGAACTGACGACGGTTTTTAAAATGTTGCGCGACCAGTTGTCTGTGAAACATTTTGGAATCGCCTACGCGCGACTTCGTGATACCCGCCATATTCAGGCGATTGAAAAAGCTATCCCGATGAACATCAGTAAAGCCGAACCGGTAACGACAGGAGGCGGGCAATGATACGCCGGTTTTCAAAAAAGAAGGTTCGGGAAGTGCCGGCGCTTAATACCGCCTCACTTCCGGATATTATTTTTATGCTGCTGTTTTTTTTCATGGTTACCACCACGCTGAAAAAGTCAGAAGTGCTGGTGGTCGTCCGCCAACCACAAGCGGGTGAGGCCGAGAAACTTGAAAAAAAGTCGATGGCTACGTACATTTATATCGGGAAGCCCCTGGATCCGGCCCTGGGCAACCGGGAGCGCATCCAGGTGAACGACGCTTTCGCGGAAGTGGCTGATTTGGCGGCTTACATAGAGGCGGAGCGGGCCGCACTGCCGGAGCAGAATCAACATCAGATGATTACTTCCCTGAAGGTTGACAAGGACGCTCGCATGGGGCTGGTTACCGATGTAGAGCAAGAGTTGCGAAAGGTCAACGCGCTCAATATAAATTATTCCGCTAAGAAATAGCCGGGTTTTCGCGACGCCTCCGCAGATACAGAAACGCGATGAGAAGTCCGGTAATGAGTGTACTGAGCCCGATTACCACGGGATTGGTGCTGCTGCCGAAGGTCATGATGTCAATCTCTGGAAACCAGCGCGCACCGGCCCATCCCACGAGTACAACGGCGAGGTTGTTCACAAAATGTGCAATCATCGGCACCCACAACGACCCTGTCCAGTAAAGCATGTAGCCAAAGAGAACGCCCATCAGGAGACGCGGAAGAAACCCGAAAAACTGGAAGTGGATAAAACTGAACACGGTGGCCGAGATCCAAATGGCGGCGTGAGGGCTTTTGGTCCATTCCCGAAGCAGACGGAATCCGATGCCCCGGAATATCAATTCTTCACCCAGGGCGGGCAGCAGCGCCATCATCAGGATGTTAATCAACAGTGATGATAGGGAAGGATCTACAATAAAGGCTTCTTCGAGACGGATGGCGCTGTCTTCGCTGAGCCGCATCCACTCTTCAATCCCGGACATAAAGGCCGGTAATTCCAGGAGCTGGTTTAATGCCGACAGGCCGTTGATCAGCGGTAAGGCCAGGAGCATCACGGCTGCAGCCAGTATGGAAGACAGGTGCGCCGATTGCTTAAGGTAAAGGTAGTTGCTGCGTTGGCGGGTGACCATCAGCGTGAAGAAGAATGCAGGAAGTATGAAGAGCCCGAGCTGGCTGATGATCTGAAAATACTTCAGCCCGGCCACTACCAGCGGATCGTCGAAATTGCCGTTGCCAGTTGGGTTTTCCATGTAAGAAGCCCCCAAAAATGGGGTGGCAATCAACATTCCGAAGAGGGTAAAGAACAACAGACCGGAAAACATCAGCAAGGCCAGCATCAGAATCTTAAGCCCGGGCGAATAATGCTCAAACAGCGGTGGTGTTTTCATTTCCCAAATTTGTGACGAAATTATGAATAATTTTGCAAACCTTTAAATCGATTGTTTTGCGGACCTTCCCCTTTACCAAGCAACCCTTCCCGCTTTTCCTGGCCCCCATGGAGGAAATCACCAACCCGCCGTTCCGACGTTTGTGCAAGGAATATGGCGCCGATGTACTGATTACCGAGTTTGTGGCCGCCGACGGCATTATCCGTAAAATTAAGAAATCACTGTCGAAGTTTCATTTTGATGAAACTGAACGTCCGCTAGGGATTCAGATCTTCGGCAACCAACCGGAGTCGGTTCGTGAAGCGGCCCTGATCGCTGAAGAATTCCGACCCGACTTTATCGACTTGAATTTCGGTTGTCCGGTATCCAAGGTCTGCGCCAAGGGCAATGGAGCGGCTATGCTCAAGACCCCCGACCTCATGCTGGCCATTACACGCGAAGTGGTGAAATCGGTTCGTGTCCCGGTAACGGTGAAAACACGTTTGGGCTGGGATGAACGGACTAAGGTAGTCGCTGATCTTGCGGAAGGATTGCAGGATTGCGGCATCGCGGCGCTGAGCATCCACGGTCGCACCAAAACACAGATGTACAAAGGGGAGGCCGACTGGACACTGATCGGTGAAGTGGCCGCAAATCCGAGAATTCACATTCCCGTTGTCGGAAACGGTGATGTGGACAGTGCTTTCCGTGCCGGCGAGCTCAGGGCCCGTTACCCTGTTGACGGCTTGATGATCGGCCGGGCCAGCATCGGGAATCCCTTTATCTTTCGCGAAATACGTCATTACCTGAATACGGGCAATATGCTGGTGCCCCCTTCAATCCGCGAGCGGGCGGCCGTTTGCCGGCGTCATATCCTGGCGGAGGTGGAGTACAAGGGCGAACGTCGCGGTGTTGGCGAAATGCGCAAACACTACCACGGCTATTTCCGGGCAATTCCGGATTTCAAAACCTACCGGAACCGCCTGATGGTGGTCACCGAAGTGCAGGCCGCGCTGGATTTGCTCGACGAAATAAGCCTTCTGTAAGCCCTTTATAACTGCTGTAGTACCGACGGCTTGAGGTAGCCGTTGTCAAACAAATCGCAGACATCCATGCCGTCCTGAAGCCAGAAAGCACGAATACCGTAGCTTTTGGCGGCATCAATGATGTGCTTCGAATCGTCAATGAAGAGGGTGGATGCGCGGCTGATTTTCCGGCTGGCAAAAACATAATCAAAGATGTCGCGGTCCGGCTTTCGCATACCCAGTTCAAACGAGAGATACACCGCGTCGAAAAGTTCCTCCAGGGTTTTGTAGCCGAAGGATTTCTCAAGCTGCGGTGTGTATAGTTTGTAGTGGATGGTGTTGGTATTGCTCAGCAGGAGGGTGGAATAATTGTTACGAACGGCCTCCAGCATCTCGATGCGGCGGGCCGGAATGCCGATGATGATCTCGTTCCAGGCCTCGATCACCAGATCGTCGGTAACGTTATCGGGCAGGAGTTCTTGCATGTTGTGCACAAACTCCCGTTCCGTAATGCTGCCCTTGTCGAGGCGATCAAAAAGCTTGCTCTGCGTGGCTTTGGAAAAACGGGTTTCAAACTCCACCGCCCCCAGTTCCGCAAAGGCCCGTATGGTTTTGTTAAAATCAATATCGATGATGACGCCGCCAAAATCGAAGAGGATGTTCTGAATATTCATTTCGTCGCTATTGATAGCCCAAATATAAAAACAAAATGCTACCTTTGCACCCAACGAAAAAAATTCCGCGTTCTAAACGCGTCGGTCCCTTAGCTCAGTCGGTTAGAGCAGTAGACTCATAATCTATTGGTCGTAGGTTCAAGTCCTACAGGGACCACAAAATGTAAAAAACCCAGCTGCAAATTTGGTATTGCAGCTGGGTTTTTTGCGGAAGGTGCGGGTGCGTTGCTTACTGCAATGCAAACTTGATGGGCAGTACGAAACTCACGGCCACGGGCTTGCCTTTCTGAACGCCGGGTTTCCATTTGGGCATCTGCTTTACGACCCGCAGAGCCTCTTCATCGCATCCATAGCCAACACCCTTCTCGATTTTGATGTCAGTAACGTTGCCGTCCGCGGCAACAACAAAGGCAACGTATACGGTTCCCTGAATGCCCTTATCCTTGGCTTCGGCCGGGTACTTGATGTTTCCCGATAAAAAGCCCGCCATGGCCTCTTGTCCGCCCGGGTATTCCGGCATCTGTTCCACTTCCGTGAAAACCTCCTCCGTGCTTACTGCTTTCTGACTGTCCAGGCTGTCGTTGCCATTGGTGGAGCCGTTGTTCAGATCGGCGTTGGTACACGCCACCATGAGGCTGATCATCGCCACCATCAGGGCAATTCCTGCAAACTTTACACCCGTATAACGGGATGTTTTTGATGTTGTCATCATTGTGATTCTCCTTTTGAGTTTGATTTGATAAAAATTATTCGTTATTACGGCCGGATGAATATTGCATGCCGTGGCCAACAGCAGCTGAAAGTATTGTGTTGTCGGAATTCCATGTCGCAGGGTTTGCCGGTCGGCAAGGTATTCGTGAACCTCTGCCAGCAACTTTTTATAATACCACGCCAGGGGATTAAACCATTGTAACAAGATTACACTCTCGGCCAGGAGAATGTCGATGGAATGATATTGCCGGGCGTGCGCCAGCTCATGGGTCAGTATTGCCTTTTCGTCAGCGCCTTTAGCTGGGGTACCAAGAAAAAGGGCCTTGAAAAAGGAGAAGGGCGCCCGGATGGCGCTGTTCCTGTAAAGGGTACATCCGTTGTGTTGCGAAACGGCAGCGTGGCGGGCCAGCCAAAAAATACGCACCGCCTGCATCAGCAAACGAATCAGGAGCAATAGAACCCCGGCGGTGTACACAAGCAGTATCAACGGGAGAAGTTCCGGCTGTTGATTTTCGCCGGCACCGCTTCCGGCAAGCACCGGGGCGAGATGCACCGTAGCAAGGCTGCCGCTTACGCTGCCCGCGCCCGAAGGAATAAAGGGCACTACTTGCGAAATCAACAGACCTGCAAGCAGAAACCAGCGGTTACGCCGGAAATGATGATCGCTGCGTAGCAGCAAGTACAGGAGCCCAACGGCGGACAGCAGCAGGGATGATTTAAGCAGGTAAAGGACGAAGGTTTCCATGGCTATTTTTTGTTTTTTTCTTTTTCCTGTTCGATGATGCTAAGGATATCATTGAGGTCGTTCAGGCTGAGGGATTGCTCGCGGGCAAAAAAGGAAAGGAACTGCGCGGGGGAACTGTCAAAATAATTTTTCATAACACCACGCATCAATTTCTTTTTGTAGGCTTCTTTGCTTACCGCCGGATAGTATTCATGGGTTTTTCCGTAGGCTTTGTGTTTGGCAAATCCTTTATTTTCGAGAATACGGATAATCGTTGAAATGGTGTTGTAGGCCGGCCTGGGCTCCGGGAACTGTTCGAGGATCTCTTTTACGAATCCTTTTTTCAACGTCCACAGGATTTGCATGATCTGTTCTTCGGCTTTGGTGAGTTCGCGCATAAATGGGTTGTTTTAATCGGGCTTTACCGGGCTTTTGTTGGTTTAATATCAAGCAAATATACAACTAAAAAATTAGTTAAACAACTATTTCTTTAGTAAATCAGTTTGCGGTTTCTGGCCGACAGTTTTCGGTGTGATCCGGCAAGTAAAATGATAAAAAAAACCTGTTGCTGGGCAACAGGTTTTGTACTATCGTAAATGGGAGCGGATGGTTAGCGCGTGGGTTTAATGGGTTCGCCTCCGGCGGATTTAAGCTTGTATTTGCGGCTGGAAAATTTTTGCCGGCTGGTCGCCACTTCGCCATACGGATTTTTTTTCTGGTTTTTCCTTCCCGAAATCCGGTCACCGGTACCATCGCCCTCGGTGGGCGCGGAACGTACACCTTTACCTTGCCCAACGGCGGCCAGGCTGTTTTGTTTGCCACCGGATTTCTTTTGTGCGGTAGCCTGCGAGGAGGCGGTCAGCGCAAAAAGGAGTATTGTCAGGAAGAGTGCGATTTTTTTCATTTTTTTTGTTTTTGTTTTTCTCCGCAATTGCCCAGGATCAGGCCTGGAATACGGCTGTAAATTGCCTGATCCAGGAACAAAAATAATGATTTTATGGGAGGTGACCAGTAGATTAGGCTTGTGTTGATAATTTTTTTTCGGATTCGGTCGCGAAGGCTTTTTGGTGAACAGCCATAATCTTCACTATTCAACGAGGAATACTTGCTGAAAGAAAAGGTTTCGGTGGCTTCTCGTATCGGTCGGTGTTGCAGGCAAAATGGCATGTGAAATCCCTGGCGAGTTCATTAACGAAAACAGATACAGATGCGCGCCTTTTTGAAAAATTTATTTTCGGCAACGCTTTGATTTAAAGGGAATTTTGCGTATCTTTAAGGCAACCCTAAACAAATGTTGCCATGAAAAAATTCCCCTCTTTTCTTGTCGCGACAGCGTTCCTCTTGTTGGGGGGCGCCGGTTCGCTATGGGGGCAGTCTTCCCGGAATACGGAAGCCGGGCCTCCTGATGATGTTGTAGTATCTGCCGAACAAGTACAAGTTCCCGTCTGCACCGAGGCCGAGGATCAGGTTCATGTTGGAAGCAGTAATTATTATATTTGTGCTGGTGGCACACAGGCGGTGGCACAAACGTTTGTGGCCGGTGCAAAGGGTCGGCTGGTGAAGGTAGCCGTTGATCTTAGCATTGGCAGTTGCAGTTTGCTTTCGGGATTTTTTATGACCGCGGAATTGCTGGATGGGGCCGGATGGAATGGGACGGTACTTGCAACGCAACCGCTGTTTATTACACTTCCTCTTAATCGCTGCATGTTTCCTATAGTCTTTTCAGCCCCGGCCAGCGTGCTTCCGGGCCATGCCTACACCCTGAAATTATCAGGAACACCCGGTCAAATATGTGATGATGTGGACATTCCATATGAGGCGATGGCCAACTGGCATGTCAGTGCAGCCGATTCCTATGCAGCGGGTTATCCCATGGTCAATGGTGCCAATTATTCGTCGTACGATCACTACTTCATTACTACGATAAATCCGAATTCAAGTACAAACCTGGAAGTAACGGCATGTAAAAGTTATTATTGGGATGTTTCCGGGCTTACGTATTATGCCAGCGGATTACATTACGCTGCGTATAACAATTCCGCCGGTTGCGACTCCGTTGTTACGCTGGATTTGACGGTTAATGTGGTCGATGCGGGAATCACCCAGGTTACGGCCTACACCCTGCAAGCAAGCGCGATGGGCGCCACGTACCAATGGCTCAATTGCGCTGCTGATTATGCGCCTATAGCGGGGGCAGAAGCGGCGGGCTTTTCGCCGGGGATCGATGGCCTGTTTGCCGTGGAGGTGACCCAATATGGTTGCATAGATACTTCCGCCTGCGTTGCGATTACGGCCTATGGCATTACGGAGTCATCCCTGGGGGCTGTTCTGGTTTATCCGAATCCGGCGAAGGATTTCATTACCATCCAACTGGAGCGACCTGAAAAGGGCTTGCGCGTATGGGTGTATGATTATAGTGGACGGCTGCTCTCGTCGGAAACCTTATCCACCGACGGCGTTTTCACCCTGGAAGCGGCCCGCTCACAAGGCCTTTGTCTGATACGGCTTGTGGCTGATGACGGACGTGTGGCCATGCTACGTGTTATGCAGGAATGAAAGCAGGAATATTTCCTGTGGGTAGGTGGAAGCCAGGCTGTTTACAGCGCGAATTCTTCGATGGTCTCGGCAGACAAGATGGAAGAGGGATGACTTGATTTGACCGGAGCAACGTACTTGGTGGTGTCAAAATCAATCGGATTACCCGCTTCGTTGCGCATCACCCCAAACTGTTGTTTATGAATGTTGCGGGTTTGGTAGCCTTTATTGAGCGAAAGATAAAACAGGGCCGAATCGAATCCACACGTGAGGTTGGGCCATGCACGTTTAGCAATGGATGCGTTACTATAAATGCTTTTTTGCAGTTTATTGGCGGATTCAAGCAAGGTCTCGGGACTGAAGTTACGGGGCTGAATAACCACCTTTGTTGCGTCGAATTTACTCCAATCGTCAGTAATGATACGGTTTTCCGCACGTAATCGTTCAAAAACCGGTGTGCCCGGATAAGGCGTCATAATGCACGATTGAAAGAAGGCCGTTTTGGAACGGGTCAGAAATTCGTGACCTGCGTTGAAAACCTCTTCGGTGTCATCATCCAGACCAAAAATCAGTGAGGCCATGGTCAGAATATGATTATCCTGCAGGCGATGCACCGCATCAACGTTTTCCTGGATTGATTTAAGCGATTTGCGGTATTTGTTCAGGCCGGAGTCGGTCATGGATTCAAAACCAACCAGAAGGGCTTTGCATCCGGATTTATGCGCCAGCTGCATCAGTTCCTTGTCTTTGGAAACATTGATGGAGGCCTGGCCTACCCAGCGTTTTTTCAGGGGAATGAGATTGCGGAAGAGTTCTTTCGCAAATTCCTTGTTGCCGGTAATATTATCATCAAGAAAAAACAAATAATTCTGATCGCAGGATTCCGCTTCGTCGATGATATGACGCATGCTTTTATGGCGCTGTTTGGTTCCAAAAAAGCGGGAAACGGTACAGAAGTCACAGTTGTATGGACAGCCCCGGGTGGTTTCAATCGGTGCCACAGCAAACGGCCCGGATTTACAGCGGATCAGGTCGCGACGGGGCGCTGAAATCGCCTGCAGGTCGGGCAGGGTCTGGTGCTTATAGAACTTCCTGAGCTTTCCGTCGAGAATGTCCTGAAGCACTTGTTCCCAGAGACCGCCTTCGGCTTCACCAATCACAACGGCATCGCCGTAAAGGATGGCTTCGCCGGGGAGGCAGGTTGCGTGGATGCCGCCGAAAACAACGGTTGTATCACGCTTTTTAAATTCATTGGCGATTTCGTAAGCGCGATAGCACGTTTGCGTCATTACGGTGATGCCAACAACATCGTAATTTCCGTCATAATTGAGGGTGTCGCCGTAGACTTCTTCGCAGATTTCAACCTCGTGTTGAGGTGGTGTCATACCGGCAATGATGGACAGCGTAAGTTGCGGGATATCCATCGTGTGATGCCGCATTTCATTCTTCGGGCAAGGAGCAACAAGTAATATTTTCATAAGCAGCCTTTCATTTGAGAACAACAATCAAACTGGCTGCGGCAGGGTAGAGTATAGCAGGGATTTGTCTGTATTCTGAGAAAGTATGCGCAAAGGTACATAATTTATCGATGCGGAACCGGTTTCAGTTGACTTTATGCAGCCCGATCTGCAGCCCAAAGGTCCAGCGCGGCAACTCGGGTAGTACGGAAGACGGGGTGAAGAGGTCGCTCAGACGGTACTTAATGGTGAAGATATACCGCGTGATGCCGAAGTTGCCCATAAGTCCGTATTGCAGGTCGCGGGTGTATTTCATTCCGGTTCGGTGGCTGCGCACCCGTGTTCCGTCCGGGAAATCATCGGTCGTAAAATGGGTTACCCTGGCGATCCAGTCCGCATAGAGCCCTACATCAATGAAGGTGCCGATGTGATTTCCTGTACGTCCCAGGTTCACGCGGTTGTAGAATCCAATTCCAAAGTTGCTGAACAGAAAGCGCTCCGCCTTATGGCTTAGGGTATCGGGCAGGCTCTTATTGTCGTTTTGGCGCAGTTTATAGCTGTAAACAGTGTACGCTCCGTTCAACCCGATCGAAAAATGTCGGGCAATGCGGAGTTTGTAGCGTGCGCCCAATTCGAAGTGAGCCGACACTAGCGGCATAATGCGGGCCCCTGTTTCCGCAGGTCCAGTTATGAAACCCGCGCCTATGTAGGGATGTACATAATGTCGCTGGTTTTGTCCCCATTGACTTCTTACAGAATCACTGCTTACGACATGCGACAAGAGCACCCGCTGAGCGAAACCCGCCGGCAGCATTCCGCAGAAGACTGTGGTAAACAGCAGCCGGTACAATGCGGTTCGGAGTCGGGCAGGTATTTTCATTATCAGAAAGTGTAAGTATTGGTATAGCCCCGGAAGAAGATATTCAGGCGTGTTCCTTTGGGGTATGTGTTCAACGGAAAACTCAAGGCCTGGCTTTGGTAGACCATAATAACATTGAATTCGTCGATCAGGCCATCCGGATTCATGA
Organism: uncultured Bacteroidales bacterium; assembly: GCA_964585485.1. GTDB lineage: Bacteria > Bacteroidota > Bacteroidia > Bacteroidales > CAIWKO01 > CALGYY01. Next base: position 56,636 of record CAZPDS010000003.1, on the reverse strand, counting down.
GGTTGTAGTAAAGCAAGAGGTGGCTGGATGGTTCATCCGTAGCATAATGGAAATCGCGCAACACGACGCTGAGGTCTCGCGGGCTTTTTACAAATGCAAACGAAGGACGTATTTCGGGAAGGGTGTCTAAAATGCGGTTTGCCTTCGGAACACCGTAGCCATGTGCATAATCGAAATAGGGATAGAGGTCGCCGGATTTTTCAATCATCCGGAAGAGGTCCATGCAGCGGGTTTCCGGAAAGGCCTGCAACAGGCAGGCGGCAAAACCGGCGACCAGCGGACAGGAGAAGGAGGTCCCTTGTACATTCTCAACGCCGTGCGGGCCGAAAGCCACGACATCCGCGAAAGCGCACACATTGGGCTTCATCCGTCCGTCTGCCGTGGGTCCCCACGAACTGAAGTCTATGTGATAGCCGGTTACGGGGTCAATGCCACCCACGGTGAGTACGCTGTCTGCATCGGCCGGCGTACAAAGGGTTCCCCAAGGTTCCGACGCTTCGTTACCGGCGGCATTCACCACGAGAATTCCTTTGCGGGCGGCCATGTTTGCAGCGCGGGAAACCAGGCTGGTGTGCCCGTTCATTTCTTCGGAAAAATACCGGTGTTTGGTGTATCCCAACGAACTGTTAATGATTTGCGCACCGTTACGGTCTGCCCATTCAGCGGCTGCCAGCCAGTTCTTTTCTTCCCGGAAAGGTTCGCTTTTCACTTCGGTGCGGGCGAGCAGGTACTCGGCGCCGCTGGCCAGGCCCATGGCTTCGCCATCGTACACGCCGGTCAGGCACGATAATACCAGTATGCCATGCGGGTTGTAACCGTCTACGTTTTCACGATTCCGCACAAAATCCCAGGTCTTCACAATTCGGTTTTCCCAAACCAAATAGCGAAAGGCGGCGTTCGACATCAGCGACGGATAGCCCCCGTCGAAGACCGCGATGCGGACGCCCTTACCGTTCAGGCCGGCTTCTTTCAGGCGATCGCTGCCCAGTCGCAGGGTTTGCCATTGGAGCAGTTGTTGAAGGTAGGGGCTGAGAATGGAATCAAAGCGCGGATCATCATCGGGCCGGGCGGCCGGCGTAGCTTCGGTTAGCATAGGCTCTACCGACTTCACAAACGGTAGTCCTGAAATCCGATTCGCTTGTTCGGGGTTGGCCGTAATCTCCAGGGCGTTGAACCAGCGGCTTTGAAACCCAACACTGTCGGCTATTTCCGATACTTCTTTTACGTACGTCTGATTCAAGGGAAAATCCGTAGAATCAAACAGAGATACCTCATGCAAGATGCGCCGTTCAATGGCTTTCGGATCAAAGTAGGTGTAGGGATCAAAGGTACACTGATGCTTATCCGTAAAAAAAACCCAATAGGCCTGCGCCTGGCTAAAGAGGGGAGCCAGGATAAGGACAGCAAGCAAGCAAAGGTTTTTTCGTAGCATCAGGAGTAGATTATCAAGGGAACGGTAGGTTGTTTTCTACGAAAAAAATGAGTCGGGGTTTCCGGATTATTCCTGTGAGGCCAGAAAACGCTCGGCTGAAATGGCGGCCATACAACCGGATCCGGCCGCTGTGATGGCCTGACGGTAGGTGTGGTCCTGGATATCGCCGGCGGCAAATACGCCGGGGATATTGGTTTCGGGAGTGCCTGCTTTGGTGATAATATAGCCGGTCTCGTCCAGATCTATTTGACCGGCGAAGAGTTCACTGTTGGGTTTATGACCAATGGCAATAAAAACGCCCGAAACGTCAATTTTGCGGACTTCGCCGCTCAGTTTATTTTTTACAACGATACCGTTTACGTTTTGCTCACCAACGATTTCTTCCGGAATGCTGTTAAGAACAAGTTCGATATTTGGCGTATTGGCAACTTTATGTTGCATGGCTTTGGATGCGCGGAATTCATCGCGTCGGTGGATCAGGTAAACTTTCTTGCAGAGGTTGGACAGGTAGGCCGCTTCTTCGCAGGCGGTGTCGCCGCCGCCCACGACGGCTACCTCCAGCCCCTTATAAAAAAAGCCGTCGCAGGTGGCACAGGCAGATACGCCGTACCCCTTGTATTTTGTTTCGGAGTCGAGGCCCAGGTAGCGGGCAGTAGCGCCTGTGGCGATGATCACGGTGTCGGCCAGAATTTCCTTGCCGTCGTCGGCGTGACAGCGGAACGGCCGTTGGCTGAAATCAACGTTGTCAATGCTTCCGAAACGCAAGTCGGTCCCAAAACGTTCGGCCTGTTGCTGCAATTCAACCATCATTTCGGGTCCGCTGATTCCTTTCGGGTAACCGGGAAAGTTTTCAACTTCCGTAGTGGTAGTGAGCTGGCCACCCATCTGCAATCCGGTATAGAGTATAGGTTTCATGTCGGCGCGCGCAGTGTAAATAGCAGCGGTGTAACCGGCGGGACCGGAGCCAATAATAAGGCATTTGGTTGTTTCCATTTTTTTGGTATTTAGTTTTACTTTTTTTTCATCATGGATTTGCTATCACGGTGTCGATGGCGCTTCCGTAGCCACTCCAGACGCCCAGGGCGCCTCCACTTATATTGGACGGGATCATGGCCGGGGCCATGAAGGGATTTCCGCCAGCAAAAATCTCGGATTCGGCTGCCGCCCAAAAGTTATAGACAGGCAGGCTGATCCTCGACAATTTCACGATTACGGTATCGCCGAGGGTGTAGTACGTAAAATGATTGTTCTCCGACTGGTCTTCCAAAAGGAAACTGGCTTCGCCGCGAAAGATGGAGAAGGTGAATTGTTGTCCGTTAAAATATTTGTCTTCCCAGGTGGACCCCAGCATGGGGACAAATCCGGCATCTTTGCCGTAGCGTTTTGTAAAAACCCGGTAGTAATCTTCCGTTTCAAAGGGATCGGATCCGATGGCGTAGAGGTAACCCAGGCTGTCTTCCCCGGGGTCGAGGGCAAACCAGACGCTGTCGAGGATCACGGCTTGCTGAATATAAGTTTCGGCGGTGTAAGTCAGGCCATCAACCTGAACATTCAGGTAGTAGGTTTTTCCAGCTTCGCCTTTTAGACTTTGGCCGCGGTACATAATGAACGGGTAATATTCCGGATTGAAGCCCAGGGTGAGTGTTTCCGAAACGATGCCGTCGCTCACCGTAACAATGGCGTTGGTTACAAGACTGTTCATTAAGGTGGCGGAATCGATGGGATCGAAGTAGGGTGCGCTTTTCGTAATGATAACTTCGGCAAACTGTCCGTTTTCGATCCATCCTTCTATAACGATTTTTGGATCGGGGCGCGGAACATCAATGTCAATTTCCTTTTCACAGGAAGCCAATAACATCAGCGAAAGCGTGAAGAGAAATGAATATAGGAATTTACACGGTGACATGGTCATGGTTTTCAGTAGGTGAAGTTCCAGGTAAAAGAAGGAATAATGGGGAAGAGAGAAACTTGTTTGGCGGTGGTGGTCAGCGAAAATTGCGACAAATCGCCCGAGGTTTCGAAGTAGATGTAATAGGGGTTCTTGCGGCTGTAAACGTTGTAAATGGACACGTTATAGCTGGATTGAAAGCGTTTCTTTTTCTTGCCCATGTAGGTTAGGCTAAGGTCCAGCCGGTGGTAATTCGGCATGCGGAATTCATTGCGGCTGCTATATTCGTTGACAATGTTTCCGGAGATGAAGTAACGTGCCAGGGGAAGGGTCATGGTGTTGCCGGTGGCGTAAACCCAGACGGCCGAAAGGGTAAGGCGCGGGGTGATGTCGTAGGATTGAACCACCGAAACATCATGCCGGCGGTCGTACTTGGCCGGGAATCGTTTGCCCTGGTTGATTTCAGGGAATAAGCGGGTGGTCCAGGAGAGGGTATAACCGACCCAGCCTGTCCACTTTCCCAGACTCTTTTTCAGAAAAATCTCACCACCGTAAGAATCGCCCGTTCCGTAGGTGAGGTTGTTATCCACATTGTTCATCAGGTTGTCGCCGGGCGAACTTCCTTCTTTGAATTCAATCTGGTTTTTCAGGTGCTTGTAATAAAATTCGATGGATGTTTCAAACATATTTTTGCGAAAATTCCGGAAATAGCCCAGGGAGTATTGCACCCCGTATTGCGGTTTTACCAGGGGGGTGCTCGGAATCCAGATATCGGTAGGCAACGACACAGAGGTGTAGGAGGCCATGTGGATGTACTGATAATTGTGGGTATAGCTGGCTTTGATGGAAGACTGATCCGGAAGCAGGAAACGCACTGACAGTCGGGGTTCCAAATGGTTGTAGCATTTAATAGCTTCGCCCTTACCGTAGTGAAGGGTGTCGGAAATTTTGCCGAATTCATTCACCAGGTAGCGATCGTAAGGCCCCGTATGCTGGAAAAAAGTGTAGCGCAGTCCGGCGTTGATGCGAAGCCATTCAGCTAAATCAAACTCGTCGTTGGCATAAATGGCCAGTTCGTGTGAGTATAGTTTTACGGGGTCTCCGAGATCGAAATCGGTGTCGCCTGATTTCGCGGAGGCATTGCTGGGTTGCATGATGTGGTAAACATAATTGACCCCAAACTTTACGGTGTGCAGTATGGAAGGCATCCAGGTGTAGTCCAGCCGGGTGTTGAAGTCCGTGATGCCCGAAATTAATTTTAGCTCATACAGGTTTTCTTCGGCTTCCATCGAAAAATCATAATTGCTGAAGACGAAGGTCGCGTTCGAGAAAAGTTTATCGCTGTAAAGATGGTTCCAGCGCAGGGAGGCGGTTCCATTGCCCCAGTCAATTTTATTTTTGAAGCTCATCTCGCTGCTGTTCATGGAGAACTTATCGCGACCAAAGTATCCGCTGAGGTACAAGCGGTCTTTATCGCTAAAGGTGTAGTTGATTTTGGCATTGAGGTCGTAGAAGTAGTAGCCGCCTTTTTTAAAAGGACTGGTTTCGTTAACAAAGGGGCGCATCAGAATGTCGAGGTAGGTGCGCCGGCCGCTGATGATGAAGGAGCTTTTGTCTTTCACAATCGGGCCTTCAATTGTCAATCGTGAGCTGATGAGCCCGATGCCGCCGTTGATGCCAAAGTGTTTATTGTTGCCATCTTTCATCGAGATGTCCAATACCGAAGCTAGTCGCCCACCGTAATTGGCCGGCATGCCGGCCTTGGTTAATTCAACATTTTTCAATGCGTCGGCATTAAAAACCGAGAAAAATCCCAACAGATGCGAGGCGTTGTAAACGACGGCCTCATCCAGTAAGATCAGGTTTTGGTCGGGGCCACCGCCGCGCACATAATAGCCCGAATTTCCTTCCCCGGCCGATTGCACTCCGGGGGTGAGCTGAATGGTTTTCAGTACATCGATTTCGCCCATGAAAGCGGGCAGCTTTTTGATGCGCTCCACGGGCATTTCGAAGCGACCTACCTGGGTGCTTTGAGTGTTCTCGTCTTGCTTCTCGCCCGTGATCACAACCTCGCTGGTGGTAATGACATTGGGCTCCAGCGATACGTTCATTTTCAGATCCTGTTTCAGTACAATGGCCTGGGTGTATTCCTTAAAGCCTATAAAGGATGCAACAAAGGTGTAGGATCCCTGCTCGAGTGTGATGGAATAAAAACCGTAGGTGTTGGTGCTGACGCCTTTGAGATTTTCCTTGATGTAAACGTTCGCACCAATCAGGTTCTCGCCGCTTTCGGCACTTTTAATATAGCCGCTGATGGTAAAACGGGAGGACTGTGCGTGTGCGGTGAGGGTCGAACTAAGCAGCAGCAGCAGAAATACGAAACGGCGTTTGATCATATAAGATTCTTTAGGCGGCATCGCAGTCCCGGTTACCCGCACACCTAATGCCTTGCACAAATTTAGCTAAAATTCATGAATACACCGTCAATTTCATTCCGTCCCCCCTCGGGAAGCAGGAAGTGTTGTGTGGCGGCACGGGGTGGGCTTCCACAATGATTTTTTTATTCTGGTCTTGCCAGACACAAATGAGAAGGCGGAAGCGTTTCCAGGTTCCCCTGATTTCGTATATTTGCGGAAAAGCAAAGCCATGACATTACAACGTGGGATACGCAAAATTCTTCACTTTTTCAATCTGGAGTCTGAACTGGAGAATCCGGATTTTGTGTATGAAGAAATTTCGAAGGGGGTTATCTTCAAGGGAACCAACCTCTGGATCTTGATTTTTGCCACCATTATTGCTTCGGTGGGGCTGAATATGAATTCCACCGCGGTAATTATTGGCGCCATGTTGATATCTCCCCTGATGGGACCGATCAATGGCATGGGCTATAGCATTGCCACCTATGATTTCCAGCTTTTCAATAAATCAATACGGAATTTTACATTTGCCATTGTAGGCAGCCTTGTGGCCTCCACGCTGTATTTTGCGATTAGTCCGGTTTCCACCGCGCATTCTGAGCTCCTGGCGCGAACCAGTCCGACCATATATGATGTTCTAATTGCCCTTTTCGGGGGCTTTTCGGGTATTGTGGCCATTAGCAGTAAGCAAAAGGGGAATGTGATTCCGGGCGTGGCCATTGCAACGGCCCTTATGCCGCCCTTATGTACGGCAGGTTACGGCCTGGCTACCGGGCAGCTTATGTTTTTTTTCGGTGCCATCTACCTGTTCACGATCAATACAATTTTTATTGCCATTGCCACCGTATGGGTCTCGCGCTTGCTGAATTTTCCTATACGTTCGGTTGTTGAGGAGAAGCGCAGACGTCACATTCGCCGGTGGATCACCGTGGTGATCACCATTGTGTTTTTGCCCAGTGTTTACTTTGGTTACGAGTTGGTGCAACAAGAACGTTTTTTGCAGCATGCCAAGCAATACATTGCCGCCATTGATTTGTTGGGGAACAATTACCTGCTGAAGCATCAGATAGAGCCCAAGGAAAGACGCATACTGCTGGTGTATGGCGGGGCCAATTTACAGGAGGATCAGAAACAAATGATTCGCAGTAAATCGCGCGATTTTAATTTATCAGAGGCTGAAATCCTGATTGAGCAGGGGCTTTTGTTTAGCGGAACAGATGAGAAAAGCAAGGAGGTTTTTGCGCTGAAAGAGCAGATCGGTCAGCTAAGTCAAAACATTCAACAGCAGAAAATGCTGCTGGATAGCATTGAATACTCACGGGCTTTCGGCAAAACCCTGCTTCGCGAGATGCAGGCTTTGTATCCTCAGGTGATAGGCTGCAGCTACACCATGTCCACGCTCTATCATGATGCGCTTACCGTTCCGGTGGACCGGCCGGTGGTGTTTATTTCAACGCGTGCCGCCCTGAGTGCTGGTGACCGCGATCGGTTGACGGGCTGGTTAAAGAAGCGGTTGAATAGCGAGGAAGTGACGATTCTTTTTAATTAGGTCTTGAATGATCTGGAGGGGAATCCCATCCGCCGGGCAGATCTTTTGAGGAGGGGTTGTTATTGAAAAAAAGAGGCTGTCGGTTACGACAGCCTCGGGAAAATTATTCAACGATGGTAACCCATTGGTGGGGATCCGCATCGTCGCCCAATTGAATGGCTCGGAGCTTTTCGTAAAGTTTCGTGGAAACAGGACCCGCTTTGCCATCTTTACAATATTCGTAGACCTTGCCGGAATCGCGGTCGACGATTTTTTTGAGTGGTGAGATGACCGCGGCTGTACCGCAGAATCCAACCTCCTCAAAACTTGCCAGGTCTTCCACGGCAATATGACGCAGATCAACCTTCATTCCCATGTCGGCCGCCAGTTGGCGAAGGCTCATGTTGGTGATAGAGGGAAGAATGCTGTGGGAGTCAGGGGTGTAGTAGGTGTTGTCTTTAATGCCGAAGAAGTTGGCGGGGCCGGCTTCGTCAATGTATTTCTTTTCTTTGGCATCCAGGAAGATGGCGGTGGAATAGCCCTCGTCGTGGGCACGTTCGCCAGCGCGCAGGCTGGCAGCGTAGTTTCCGCCCACCTTCACGTGGCCGGTGCCCAGGGGTGCCGCACGGTCGTAATCGCGGATAATTTGTGCACCAACAGGCAGGAAGCCTTCCTTAAAGTAAGGTCCCACGGGGGTCACAAAAATCATGAACAGATACTCGTCAGCGGGCTTTACGCCAACACGTGCGCCGGTTCCGATAAGCAAGGGGCGGATGTACAACGTAGAACCGGTTCCGTAAGGAGGAACAAATTCACGGTTGAGCAGAATGGCCTTTTTCACCGCTTCGCCAAATAATTCAGCGGGCAGTTGCGCCATCATAATGGCTTCGGCTGAACGGTTCATGCGTTTTGCGTTTTCTTCCCAGCGGAAGACGCGGATTTTGCCATCTTTGCCCATAAACGCTTTCAGACCTTCAAAAGCTTCCTGGCCGTAATGCAGACAGGTAGCTGCCATATGCAAACTGATGTTTTCGGAGGAAGAGACTTCCAGCTGCCCCCACGCACCGTCGCGGTAATAGCAACGCACGTTGTAATTGGTTTTCACATAACCAAAAGGCAGGTTTTTCCAATCAAGATTTACCATATAAATTAATTTTAATGAAAAACTGTATTGATTTTGGGTGGCTAATTTAGCACTATATTTCTTCCTGTACAGCGGGGGCGGTAAAAAAATCCCCGATTCAGGATGCTTTTTCAATCCAGGCAGCGACCTCTTCCGGTCGGGGCGCAGAAATCTCAAGTTTTAACTTCTTACGCAGGCCGCAGATGGCGTTAAAGAGTTTGTTGGGATTGGCATCTTTCAGGGCAAGGGGGGTGCTGAATCCAGCTTTCATAATCAGCTCTGCATAGTCGGCCGGGATACCGAGTTTGACAAAATCGTCGGAGGTGGAGGCTACCGCTGTGATTTCGGGGCGCATCTGGGGGAAGAAAAGCACATCCTGAATGGAAGGCTGGTTCATCATGATCATCGACAAGCGGTCGATGCCGAGACCAGCCGTGGGTGGCATGCCGAATTCCAGGGCCCGGAGGAAGTCTTCGTCCAGCACCATGGATTCATCATCGCCGCGACGACCCAGTTCCAATTGAGCTTCAAAGCGCTTGCGCTGATCAATCGGATCATTCAGTTCAGAGAAGGCGTTGCATAACTCTTTCCCGTTCACCATGGCTTCGAAACGTTCCACCAGTCCGGGTTTACTACGGTGCTTCTTGGCCAGGGGCGACATTTCGACCGGGTAGTCCGTGATAAAGGTGGGCTGTATCAGATTGGGCTCACAGGCCGAACCGAAAATTTCATCGATGATTTTCCCTTTGGCCATGGCCGGGGTGAGCTCAACGTTAAGTTTGGTGGCGGTTTCGCGGAGTTGAGTTTCGTCCATTTCACTGATGTCGATACCCGTGAAATGCTGAATGGCTTCAAACATCGTAAAACGCTTCCAGGGGCGTTTAAAATTGATGATGTGTTCGCCTACCTGTACTTCCGTTTTTCCGTGCAGATCCAACGCGATGCGCTCCACCATTTCTTCCACCAGGTCCATCATCCACTGGTAATCCTTATAGGCCACGTAGAGCTCCATCTGGGTGAATTCGGGATTATGGAAGCGATCCATCCCTTCGTTGCGGAAGTCCTTGGCGAATTCGAACACACCATCGTAACCGCCGACAATCAGGCGTTTCAGGTAAAGTTCATTGGCAATCCGCATGTAAAGCGTAGCGTTCAGGGTGTTATGGAAGGTTTTAAACGGACGTGCTGCCGCTCCGCCATAAAGGGGCTGCAGAATCGGCGTTTCAACTTCGAGGTACTGTTTCTCCAAAAGGAAATTCCGCATCGACTGAACCAGGCGGGCGCGCTGACGGAAGACCTCACGAACCTGGGGGTTCACGATCAGATCCACATAGCGCTGGCGGTATCGCTGTTCGGGATCGGTAAAGGCATCGAAAACCTGACCTTCGGCTTCTTTGACGATGGGAAGCGGGCGCAGCGATTTGCTGAGCAGTACGACTTCTTTCACGTGAAGTGTAATTTCGCCCATCTGGGTGATGAACACAAAGCCTTTTACGCCGATGATATCGCCAATATCCAGCAGCTTTTTAAAGACGGTATTGTACAGATTTTTATCTTCTCCGGGGCAGAGGTCGTCGCGTTTGAAATAGCACTGCATACGTCCGCTTTCATCCTGAATTTCGGCAAAAGAGGCGGCGCCCATGATGCGGCGGCTCATGATACGGCCGGCCATGGCAACTTCCTGGAATAAATCGTGCCTGGCGGGAAACCGCTCCAGTACTTCGGCGGCTGTAGCCGTGACAGGGAAACTTGCCGCGGGCCAGGGTTCGATGCCCAGTTTTTCGAGTTCGGTGGCCGCTTGCCGGCGGAGTACTTCCTGTTCGCTTAATCCTTGTGACATATCGTTTTTTTTAAGAGTGCAAAGATACGATTTTCGGGCGTAACCTGAATAAATCCGTACTTTTGCGAAAACACCCGCATGAACCATAATGTCGTTTTTGAGGATTGGGGACTGATTGCCTATCAACAAGCACTGACCCGGCAAGAAGAGATTTTTGCCCGGAATCTGCAACGCAAGCAAGATCAGCGTGAAGGAACTCCCGGGGTCGAGCCGCTGATCCAATATCTGATCTTTTGCCAGCACCCGCATGTTTACACCATTGGGAAAAGCGGGAAGCAACAGAATTTGCTCGTCAGCGACGCGTTTCTGAAAACGGTGGGGGCCAGTGTGCATTCCACCAACCGGGGCGGTGATATCACCTATCACGGCCCGGGCCAATTGGTGGGCTACCCGATTTTCGACCTGGAGTTATTGGGCCTTTCGGTAAAGGAGTATGTGTTTCTTCTGGAAGAGTCTGTTATACAGTTGATGGATCTCTATGGTATTCGGGCCGGACGTGCCGCCGGGGCCACGGGCGTGTGGCTGGACGTGGGTCTTAGGGGAGAACGTAAGATCTGTGCAATCGGCGTTCGCGCCAGCCGTTCGGTCACCATGCACGGCTTTGCCCTGAATGTGAACACGGACCTGAAGTACTTTTCGTATATTAATCCCTGTGGTTTTATTGATAAAGGCGTTACATCAATGCAGCATGAACTGGGTCAGGTGATCGACTATACCGGAGTGCAGGAACGGATTAAAGACATTCTGGCCCGGAATTTTAATATTCAATTTTAATTTGAGCCTGAATTTTTATACATTTGAAAAAAAATCACGATGAAAAAGTTCTTCATGTTTCTGAGTCTGCTGCTCATGACCTGCGGTTTAATGGCGCAATCGGCCGATCAGGCTCCCGTAACGCTGGCCGGAAAATCCGGTGGAAAAATTGTCTTCAACGATATCGCCAAAGCGGGCAAGTTGGTGAGTGTAGATTCAACGTGCATCATTATCAGTTTTACCTGTACACAAAAGGTCGGCGAAGATTTGGTTCAGCATACGTCCAATTCTGATCTTATTACGGTTGATATGCTTAAAGGCATGCGCAAACTGGATTCCGGGTCCAAGGTGTTTTTTGAGGACATCAAGCTGAAAAACAACACCGGCGAAGTACAGGAGGTTGCGCCGCTCAGCTTTATAATTGAATAAACTACAGCAAGGACGGAAGGCCCTGCTTGTAAATTTTTGAAAATATTGCGGGGTTTCTGAAAAAGTAGTACTTTTGCAACTCTTTTCGGGGCGTGGCGCAGTTGGCTAGCGTACTTGCATGGGGTGCAAGGGGTCGGAAGTTCGAGTCTTCTCGCCCCGACAAACACAAGGGTTTCAGGATTCGCTGAAACCCTTTATTTTTTCCCATTTGCACAAAATCAATAACGTGCTTTCTTTTAAATAGCTGCTCATCATATTTCAGGTCTCACCTAAAGAGATTTCTAATACTTTTCTGCATTTATTTATAAATTCGTAAATTCGCAGGTTGAAATACGTGTGTTTTCGCGTAAATATAGTGGCCTTTTGAGGGCTTGTTTTTTGGTGACGAATTTTGAAACAGTGGAATCTATGGGAAAACGGCTGATTGTTTATTGGATGGTACTTCTGCTTACGAACCCCCTGGTCATTGCACAGTGTGTGCCCGTTGCAAGTTATCCGTTTAACGGAAATGCAAACGATGTCAGCGGGAACATGAACCACGGAATCCTGGGCGGGGAGAGCAACAATCCGGTACTGACCACGGATCGCTTTGGCGTTCCCAATAGTGCCTATGAATTTGGCGGCTACTATAATAAAAACTGGATTCAGGTTCCCAACAGTCCTTCGCTACAGTTTGGAAATACCATGTCCTTTTCCCTCTGGTTTCAACAATGTTCCTTTGCCGGAATGGACGGCTGGGGATCGTATTCAACCAACGGAACCTTTATTCTGGTGAGCAAAGCCGGCGATGGAATCGCCGCTAACCCGGGCTTCTGGTGCAATACATACGTAGATGCCAGCAACCTGTTGTATGTTTCGTTTTGCAATACCAATGGCAACCCGGGTTCGAGCCTGAATTTTGCTGAAGATACTACCTACGCTTGTTTCGATCCCTGTCAATGGCTGTTTGTAACCGTGGTGGTTCAGGACACCACCTGGCGGATGTATTTTAATGCACAATTGTGGCTGGAGAAGAAGATTGCTCCGGTTGATTTTAGCGTGGCCAATGGACAGGATATGTTTTTTGGCCGGATGAATTGTCCGTCTACCATCTGGTATCCGTTTGACGGGAAAATAGATGATATCAATATCTACAATTGTGCCCTTAGCCAGGCGCAGATTTCAGCACTTTATGGCGCTTATGTGGATTCGCTCGCTGCGAATAACACCATTGTAATCGATAGTCTCGTTGCGCATCTTCCCTGCAGCGCATCCTCGGGAACCATTACCGTTTATGCGGACACCATCAATGGGCCGTATCAGTATTCATTGGATGGCATCAATTTCCAGGGTTCAAACACCTTCAGCAATGTACTGCCGGGGACGTACACCATCCGCATTCGTTCGGATTGTACCTTTAAAGACACCACGCTGACACTGGCCAATGATCCCGTCAATGTTACGGCTGTGGCCGGCATGACCTCGCTGTGTGCCGGCGAGAGCACCACGCTGACGGCGAGTGGTGCGGCGTCCTACATATGGTCGGATGGTCTTGGGAGCAATGCTGTGCAAACTGTTTCACCGGCCACCACCACGACTTATTGGGTCACGGGAACGGATGATAATGGCTGTAGTGCTTCCGCTTCCGTAAGCGTTACGGTTACGTCGGGCCTTACGGTGGGTATTACAGCGTCGGCAACGGAAATATGCCCCGGGCAGACGGTGACTCTGACGGCCAGTGGAGGGGCCACCTATAGTTGGTCGGATGGTTTGGGGACGGATGCAATGCTTACTCTGGCGCCGGCTGTAACAACTACCTATACCGTTCTCGCCAGCAGTACCAACGGATGCACAGGATCCTCGCAGGTGGTGGTGAATGTGCATGCGGCGCCGGTGGCGGACTTTTATGCTACGCCCCCGGAGGGCAGCATGGACGATCCGGTCATAACATTTAATTCCGGGACCTTCGCTGCCTCGTGGCTATGGACCTTTGGTGACGGGGCTCAGAGTACGCAGGCACCACCCGTGCAGCATGCCTATCCGGCGGAAGCCGCACCCTATACGGTGACACTATTTGTTGCCAATGATTATGGCTGTATCGACTCGGTGTCAAAAATGGTCACGATCCGGGATGTTCCCCTTTTCTTTCCCAATGTTATTACACCCAATGATGACGGATTGAATGACTTCTTTGTCATTTCCAATGCGGAGTACTATACCAACACCCAACTGACTGTCTATAACCGCTGGGGTGGTATAGTATACAGTGCGAACAACTATCGTAATGACTGGGACGGGGGGAAATGTCCGGACGGCACCTATTTTTACATCTTCAGTTACCTGGATAAAACGTATCAGAGCACGCTAACGATTTTACATTGACAAGTTCGCACCGGATGAAGCGGAGTGGTGCGACGGCTGCCTATTCGTAGCGCTTATCATCAATCAACTGCCCCCTGGTGTATTCCTCTTCCAGGATCAACTTGCCGGCTTCGTTGTAATGATACCATTTGCCTTCCATAGGATAATCATCGAGGGACGCATTGTGCATCTTCTGACCGCTTTCTTTTAATTGCCCGTTCTCGTAGTATTCTTTGTAATTGTACGTTCGGGTTTTTTCGTCGAGGAGCTCAAACAGGATGTGCGGACGTCCGTCCTCGTAGTAAAAGCGCATGTACAGGTAGTAGTCCAGACCACGGTTGTATTCTTCTTCAAATTCAATTTGTCCGTGCGGGTAGTAATCTTCCCAGCTGATGGTGCTGCCATCAATCCATTCCGAGTGCGACAGAATGGCCCCGGAGGGGTAAAAGACTTCCAGGGTGCCTTTCTTGTCGGTTTTGGCCTTAAAGCTACGCTCTACCTGCCCGTTTTCATAGTAATTGGTGAAAATAGTGACGATTTTCCCCTGGTCGTAATAGCCTTTGTGCTTTAGTTTGCCATCGGGCCAGGTGTCTTTAAAAAACCCGGTGGCCTTGGTGCCATTAAAAAGCCGGATGGAATCGCCGCCCATGATGGTGCACAGCAGGTCGTATTCGGGGATACTAAAGTCGGTAGTATCTTCGGGTGACGTCCCGGTTTGTGCCATCATTTGCAGGGAAGCAAACAGTGCCAGCATAATGACGGTAAATGATCTCATAGAAGCCCGGCGCCTGTTAGTAATTCCTGCATTTCCTGCTGCATGCTCATGGTTTCAGCGCGGGCTTTTTCCGCGAAGTCGCTGCCGGAAGAGGCGAAGAGGATGGAGCGGGAGGCGTTCACCAGCAGCCCGCATTGCTTGTTCATTCCGTGCAGGGCAACCTCGCGCAAACTGCCGCCCTGTGAGCCCACTCCGGGAACCAGCAGGAAATGATCGGGGACGATCTTCCTGACATCGCCGAGCATGGCGGCCTGCGTAGCCCCCACGACGTACATCATGTTGTCGGCACTCCCCCAGGTGGAAGAGGTTCGGAGCACCTTTTCGAACAGGTGAACGGTGGCGCCGTCTTCCTGAAGTTGCTGGAACTGGAAATCCGCCGCGCCTTTGTTGGAGGTCAGCGCCAGCAGGATAACCCATTTGCCGTCCCAGCCCAGAAAGGGTTGTACGGAGTCGGAGCCCATGTAAGGGGCTACGGTGACCGCATCCACATCCAGTCCCTGGCCGGCATCAAAGAAAGCCCGGGCATACTGGGTGCTGGTATTGCCGATGTCGCCGCGTTTGGCGTCGGCGATGATGAACACGTCCGGTCGCCGTGATTTCAGGTAGTTGATGGTCTTTTCAAGGCTCATCCATCCTTTTACACCCGTTGTTTCATAAAAGGCCAGGTTGGGTTTATAGGCTATGGTATAGTCGATGGTGGCATCGATAATTTCTTTATTGAAGGCAAAGACAGGATCATCAAGTCCGGCCATACAGGCGGGAAGTTTGGCGGGGTCACTGTCGAGACCAACACAGAGAAAGGATTTCTTCTGTTGAATCAGGGCGAATAATTCAGCGCGGTTCATAGCGTGGGTTTAGGAGGGTTAGTTTTGATCTTCTTCGGCAGCGGCTTTGAGGCGTTCGGCGTTTTCAGCGAGTTGCAGGGCGTCGATAAATTCCTGGATTTCGCCGTCAAGAACGTTATTAAGATTAAAAAGCGACAGTCCGATGCGGTGATCGGTCACCCGGCCCTGCGGGAAATTATACGTGCGGATTTTGGCCGAGCGGTCGCCGGTGGAGACCATGGTTTTTCGTTTTTTGGAAATGGCGTCAAGGTATTTTTGATGTTCGACTTCAAAAATGCGACTGCGCAATACACCCAGGGCTTTATCGTAATTTTTCAACTGGGATTTCTGATCCTGGCAGGTAACAATGATGCCGGAGGGGATATGGGTAAGGCGAACGGCGGAATAGGTTGTGTTCACCGATTGGCCGCCCGGACCTGAGGAGCAGTAGGTGTCTTTTCGGATATCGGAGTCTTTGATGTCAACATCGAATTCATCAGCTTCGGGCAGTACCACAACACTGGCTGCGGAGGTATGAATGCGGCCCTGGGTTTCTGTTTTGGGAACACGCTGTACGCGGTGAACCCCGGATTCGTACTTGAGCTGGCCGTAAACTTCGTCACCATTTACGTTGAGGATAATCTCCTTGTATCCGCCCATGGTGCCTTCGGTAAAGTCCACCAGTTCTGTCTTCCAGCCTCGGCGTTCACAATAGCGCGAGTAAAGGCGGAAGAGGTCGCCTGCAAACAGGGAGGCTTCGTCACCACCTGTGCCGGCGCGAATTTCAAGGATCGCATTCTTTTTATCCTGTGGATCGGCGGGAATCAGCATCAGGCGTATTTCTTCCTCCATTCGTTCCTGATCGGCCGACAGCTGATCAATTTCGTCTTTGGCCATTTGCCGCATCTCTTCGTCTTTTTCGATCGTGAGCAGGGTTTTGGATGAGGCAATATTTTCCAGGGTAAGCTTATACGACTTATAAGCGGCAATGATGGGTTCCAGTTCTTTATAATCCTTGTTCAGCCGGATGTAACGTTTCATATCCGAAATTACATCGGGCTCGTTCATCTGTTTTTCAGTTTCCAGGAAGCGCTGATGCACGGCTTCCAGTTTTTTCAATAGGTCCGTCATATTTTCAATCTAATTTTCAGTAGCAAAAATTTCCGAGTGGGGTAATCATTGAGATTTTTTTCCCGGGGTATGTTTCAACGTGGCCAATAATGCGGGCTTCAATTCCCATGCTTGCAGCGAGATCGATCATTGGCTGAGCGGCTTTTTCGCGGGTAAAGATTTCGAGGCGGTGTCCCATATTGAAGACACGGTACATTTCTTCGGGGCTGGTGCCCGACTGTTCCTGAATCAGGCGAAACAAGGGGGGGGGCGGGAAGAAGTTATCTTTGATCACGTGCAGGTCATCAATGAAGTGCAGAATTTTGCTGTGCGCCCCTCCGGTAAGGTGCACCATGCCGGAGATTTCATTGCGTTGGGCATTCAGAATTTCTTTAACCAGGGGGGCATAGGAGCGGGTGGGGGACAGCACAAGGCGTCCGGCGTCCAGGCCGGTTCCCTCTACCGGGTCTGTCAGCAGGCAGTTTCCGGCATAGCAAAGATCGTGTGGGACGGACGGGTCGTAACTTTCAGGGTACTTTTCAGCGTATTGATGATGAGGATCCATACCGCGAACATCGCCACAAAGGACCACAGGATCAGCAGGATATGCGAGGGAATGTGAAGGTTCGCGATGCGCATGGATTGGTATTTCCCATCTTTTTTCACCTTTATTCCCTCCCCTGCG
>CAZPDS010000003.1:24418-39482 GCA_964585485.1 uncultured Bacteroidales bacterium | reverse complement strand
TTTCAGGGTACTTTTCAGCGTACTGATGATGAAAAACATCATGGCGTGCCGAGGTTAGCCCGTTGCTGCCCATACCGCCGTTGTACCGATCTTCCCAGGCTGCCTGGCCAAAGGAAGCAAAGCCAACAATCACATCGCCGTGGCGGGGGCTCACGGTGATGATCTGATTCCGTTTCATCCGGCAACAAACGGTGGAGTCCACGATGATGGTACGGACCAGGTCGCCGACATCGGCGGTTTCCCCGCCGGCAGAATGAATGCGGATTCCGTAGCTGCGCATGCGTGCGAGGAAATCCTCCGTACCTTGAATGATTTCCGCGATGACTTCGCCGGGGATGAGGTTTTTGTTTCGTCCGATGGTGGAGGAAAGCAGGATGTTGTCAACCGCACCTGTGCAAATCAGGTCATCCAGGTTCATGACCACAGCGTCTTCTGCAATTCCTCGCCAGACACTAATATCGCCGGTTTCTTTCCAGTAGATATAGGCCAGTGACGATTTGGTTCCGGCGCCATCGGCGTGCATCAGCGTGCAGTATTCCGGGTCGCCGCTACTGTCGGGCATGATTTTGCAGAACGCCTTCGGGGCAATGCCCTTATCAATATTGCGGATGGCTTTGTGTACATCCTCTTTGGAGGACGACACGCCGCGTTTCATGTAGTTATCGTTGCTCATAATTTGAACGTAAGATACAAAAAAAAGCATCCCGGATCTTTCCGGGACGCTTTTGATATTACTGAGCCAAGCTACTTTTCCGGAGCCGGAGCCGGAGCATTGGGGTCGTCGAAGATCAACTGTTTCTTTTCTTCATCAAGGGTGAACTCACCGAATTTGGTCAGGGTGTTGGAGCCCATGAGCACAGGCGGAGTCAGGCCCTTCACAACAATGGCTTCTACATTGTTGAGCACTTTCTTTCCAATGATCATTTTCTTGATGTTGACCACCATGTTTTCTTTGATGCTGCCGTCTTCGTTTAAGGCCTTGTCTTTATCCTTAAAATCGCTGATGGTAATCTTGTATTCTTTCATCAACGCGAGGACTTTTTCAGCAGCAATTGACATTTTTTCTTCGCTGGGGTCGTATTTGAAATCCATGGAAATGGTGTTCACAATACAACGTGCTTCAAAGCTTCCGCTGGCGCCGGGGAATACAGTCACCACATTATCCATCGGGTTTACTTCCACTACAATGTTGGCGGCGGTGTCATTTGAGGCTGAAGGAACAAAGTCTTCACTAAGTACCACGAACTCGGTACGACGATTCAACTGGTGGGCAGCTTCTTTCTCACAAACGGACTTTAATCCTTTAATGAAATCAGGCGTAAGTTTGGTTCCTTTGGTGAAGTTGATGGGATCTTTACAGGCTTTGTATTTCACGGGATCCAGGATCACGGATTTGTCGCGGTCGAGAACGCGGGGACGGTTGGCGGCGTAGCCGGCGGGTTTAATACGTTCGGCGTGGATGCCTTGTGATACGAGGTATTTGTAGGCCGAAATCGCACGATTCTTCGACAGGGTGTCGTTGGTGATTTTTATCGGGCGGATGTCGGTGTGTGAGGAAAGCTCAATCACCCAACGGTCATTTTCCTTGAGGACGTTAACCAGCCAGTTCAGTGAGTCGATGGCCTGGGGCGTGAGATCCCATTTACCTACGACATACAATACATCCGGAAGCACCACGGGAACGGGCGGAATGGGCACGAGGGTGAAATCGTGAACCAGGTCTTTGGATTTAAGCAAACCCACCGTGGTTTCGCGGCCTTTGGAAGCAAAATATTTGTTTTTGGAAACGGTCAGCGTGTAGGAGGTATTCTCCATAATCTGTGTTTTTCCAAATTGGTACATACCGGTAGCATCGGTTGAATCTTCCACAACGGTACCATCGGAACCCTCGAGGGTGACATGCGCACCGGCAATTAGCTGGCGGGTACTGTCGTCGCGAACATTGCCCTGCAGGGTGAACACCAGGGGGGGCAGGTAGAAGGAGTACAGATCGTCACCTCCGCGACCGCCTTTTCGGCTGGAGGTCAGGTAACCTTCTTCTTTATTGCCTTTAAAGATAATTCCAAAATCATCGCCGGTTGAATTGAGCGGTGATTGCAGGTTCACGGGTTTTCCCCACTTATCGCCTTCTTTGGTGACTTTGTAGATATCCAGACCCCCCATGCCCAGAAGGCTGAGTGAATTGGAGGAGTAGTAAAGCGATCCGTCGTCGCGGAGGAAGGGGAACATTTCATCCGATTCGGTGTTAATGCCAGCACCTAGATTGACGGGCTTTTCGAAAGGTTTGTTTTTCTTGGAACGGGTGGCCATCCAGATGTCTTTGCCACCATATCCGCCGGGCATGTCGGAGGAGAAGTAAATGACCATTTCGTCATCATCCAGGGTCGGATGTCCTACCGCGTAGCTTAAATCCGGAGCCAGTTGAAGGGTGTCGGCAGGAGCCCAGCCCCGGCCTTGTTTTTTGCTATAGTAAATTTGGCAGCCGAGTTTTTGTTTTTTCACCACCGGACAGCGGGTGAAGTACATCACGTTGGCTTTTTTGTTCACCCATGGATTGCCTTCGTTTACTTCGGTGTTGATGTTTTCGTCGGCCGGCAGGGGTTCTGACCAGGCGCCTTTTTTATCCTGGGTGGTGATGTAGAGGTCAGAAAAACTCTGTCCCGTCCATCCGTCGGATGCATTTCCAGTGGAACCTTCACGGGTAGAGGTGAAGAGGATGGCTTTGTAATTTTTGTCAGCCCAGTAGGGACTGAAATCCGAATTTTTGGAATTGAATTTTTTTACGTTTTCAACTACATAGCGCGTAGGTTCATCTACCCATTTTTGGGCAAGTTCGCAACTTTCTGCGCCAAACTTTCCGCGCGGGTCTTCCGGTTTCTGTTTTGCGTATTCATTGTACTGAATGGCCGCTTCAGCGAACTGGTCATCCGCTTTAAGGGCGTCGGCCAGGTATAGGTAGGCCGTGGGTTCAGGATATCCACTTTTGGTAACACGCTGATACCAACTAATTGCTTGTTTGGCATTGTTGGTCAACCGATAACATTCGGCAAGGCGATATAAAATCCGTGCTTTCTCGGCTTTGTTCTTTTTAACCTTGTTGTAGGCCTGTTTGTAAAGGTCGATGGCGACGGAATACTGCTGAATGTCAAAAGCTTTGTCAGCTTCCTGGCCAAAGTTCTTCTGCGCCTGCACTTCATTCACGGAAATGCATAGCGTCAAGGCTAAAGCGGCAAAAAATGTAGTGAAAAGTTTCATATTTTCATGATTAATTAAACCCCATTCTCGAAAGGTGCTAAATTAATACAATTTATTTAATGCACCTCAGTGAATAAAAAAAAACCGAACGTTTAACGTAATCCATGCAAAAAAGTTACATGGATTATTTCGTATAGAACCGGTGCGGCTCCGTAAAACTACTTAAAAAAAAGGCTGCCGGATACGGCAGCCTTTTTTTTATTTTGCTGATGCCAGCCTGGCGGCTTGCTTGCGTTCTTTCCGTTTGTTGGTCATTCGGATGAAATCGTAGGCGACCGGGGTGGCAATGCCAATGGATGAATAGGTACCGATAAGTACCCCCACCAGCAGTGAGAAGGTCATACCGCGGATGATTTCACCGCCAAAGAGGAACATGGCAATCAGCGAAACGGCTACAGTACCCGAGGTATTGATGGTACGCCCCAGGGTGCTGTTGATGGCCGAGTTGATATTCATGCCCAGTTCGCGTTTGGGGTATAAGGTCTGGTATTCACGGATACGGTCGAAAATGATAACCGTGTCGTTGATGGAGAAACCGATGAGCGTTAGCAGCACCGCGATGGTTTGCTGGTCAATTTCCATGCTCCAGGGAACCACTCCGTAAAAGAGTGAATAGAGGGACAGCACAATGATGGAGTCGTGAATCAGCGCGATAACGCCGCCCAAACCCCACTGCCATTTTTTAAAGCGGATGGCCACGTAGACAAAGATGAGCAGCAGTGCGATGGAAATCGCCCAAATGGCTGCGATGCGTATGTCGTCGGCGATGGTCGGTCCTACTTTCTGTGAGCTGAGCTTTCCGATTTCCTTTCCATCCTTTGTCTCCGAAAAATCATTGTAGGAGAGAGGACTGGAATAGAGGCCTTTCAATCCGTTATAGATTTTGGCTTCAATGATAGAGTCTGTCGCAGGGCTGTCGTCATTTACCATGTACTTGGTGGTAATCTTAACCTGGCTTTCAGGGCCGTAAGCTTTTACCTCCATATCTTCACCAAACTCTGCCTTTAAGGCACTACGAACATCTCCGGTTTGGATGTCTTTGTCGAAGCGCACGACGTAGGTACGACCCCCTGCAAAGTCAACACCAGCACTAAAATTACGGATGCTAATGGAAGTGATCCCGATCAGCAGCACAATGCCGGAAAAGAGGTACATCTTCGGGCGGAAGCCCACGAAGTTAATCTTTGTGTTGGTAAACAGGTTTTTGGTAAAAGAATTCCAGTAGTTCACGTGCCAGTTCCGGTTGAGTGCAAATTCGAAGATCAGGCGGGAAATGAAGATGGCCGAGAACATGGTAGTAAGAATACCAATGACCAGGGTGGTGGCAAAACCTTGTACCGGGCCGGATCCGAAAACGTACAACACGATACCGGCAATAATAGTGGTAACGTTACTGTCGATGATAGCGGAGTAGGCGTGTTTATAACCGTCGGACATGGCAAGACGCCCTGCCTTTCCGGCGCGGATTTCTTCGCGGATACGCTCATAAATAATAACGTTGGCGTCAACAGCCATACCCATGGTGAGCACGATACCGGCAATACCGGGGAGTGTTAACACAGCGCCGAGGGAGGCAAGGATACCAAACAGGAAGAATACGTTGGTGAGCAACGCGAGGTTAGCGACCAGGCCGGCTTTGTTGTAATACAGAATCATGTAAAGCATGATGAAAACAAAAGCGATGATGAAGGAATACATCCCGGAGGTAATGGCTTCCTGACCCAGCGAAGGTCCTACAACCGCTTCTTCAACGATACGTGCCGGTGCCGGAAGTTTACCGGCTTTCAGGATGTTGGCCAGGTCTTTTGCTTCTTCCAGGGTGAAGTCGCCGGTAATGGAGGATCGTCCATTCGGGATTTCTGTATTAACCCGTGGAAACGAGTATACGTAATTGTCGAGCACGATGGCGATGCAGTTCCCGATGTTGCTGGCGGTAAGGTTTTTCCAGATTTGGGCCCCTTCCGAGTTCATGGTCATGCTGATTTCATTGGAGTTGTTCTGACCAAAGTCCTGACGGGCATCAATCACAACGTCTCCACCTAAAGAGGCTTTTCCTTCGCGGGAGGCTTTAAGGGCAACCAGTTGAACCACCGAGTTGTTTTCATCGGACGGCTTGGCGGTCCAGGCCAGTTTCATATTTCTTGGGAAAATGCCTTTCACATCCGGGCGGCGAAGCATATCGCCAACGGCGGCGGTGTCAATAATTTTGCAATATCCCACCACCGGTCCGGGGTTGGGGAAATACGAGCCTTTTTCATCTTGCACAATTGCCGGACTCAGCAGCGCATACAAGGGATGTTCCTTGGCGTACTGCTCAGCGGTTTGCTGACCCTGCGCCGCAGGTTTAGCGGAGTCGGGTTTTTTGGTTTCGGCTACTGTTTTTGTGGTGTCCTTGGCCGTCGTGCTGTCGGCCGTGGCAACAGCGGCAGAATCGCTGGTGGCGGTATCTCCTGCGGCAAATTTGTTCAGCAGCAACTTATCGGCTTTATCGAGGTACTGATAAGCGTCTTTGTATTCGTAGGTTTCCCAGAATTCAAGCTGAGCCGTACCCTGGAGGAGTTTACGAACGCGTTCAGGTTCCTTGATACCCGGGAGCTCTACCAGGATGCGCCCTGTAGTAGAGAGCTTCTGGATGTTGGGCTGGGTAACCCCAAAACGGTCGATACGTGAACGCAGAATATTAAAGGTGCGGTCGATGGCGCCTTCCGCTTCTTCGCGAACTACTTTTAAAACCTCTTCATTGGTGGCGTTAAAGGTGATGCGGTCTTTCATCCCCACGATAAAAATCGAGGCTAAACTTCCGTTGTTGGTAATTTCGTTCCATGATTTTTCGAAGAGCACGATAAAGTCCTGATCGCTGCTTTTCTGCATCTCACGAGCCTTGGCGATCGCCTGACGGAAATTGGCGTTCTCATTATTCCCCGAAAGGGCAATGATAATTTCCGGAAGGGAAATTTCCATGGTCACGTTCATACCGCCCTTGAGGTCAAGACCAAGGTTCAGTTCCTTGCTCTTGCAATCCTTATATGTGTATTTACGAATCCATGCGAAATTGTAAATCACTTCATTCGACATGGAGTCAAGATAATACTGCTCCTTACGGGCCTTAATCGAGTCGAACAGGAAATTTTCCATGGCGGCATTTCCCTGCGCCAGATTCTTCGCTACTATAGCAGCATCGCTATTTTCGGCATATTCCACCGCATCCTTTTCCACCGAGCGGGTGAAAAAAGTGAATGACAGCTGAAAAAGGCATACGAGCGCGAGGGCGATAGCCAAAAACTTAATTGCTCCTTTACTTTGCATATTCTTAATCGTTTATAATTCTTCCGTTCAAAATTGAGGGTGCAAATATAGACTTTCTATTATTAATAACCAAAGCGGTCGGAAAAGTTTGTGCTTTCGCGATGGTTCTCAGTTCGCTAGAATTTCTTTCCGCGCTTAGTCGCCCAAACACCCGTGTTTACTTATTTTTTTTTGCCAAAGGATTGTTCACCAAAAACACGCCCGCCATCACCAGAAGAATCCAAATGATGCTGTACGCGCTGAAATGCTCGCCATCGCCCAGCCCCCAGAAAACGGCCACGATGGGTATCATATACGTAACCGAGGAAGCAAAGATGACATTTGAAATCTTGATCAGGTAATTGTATAATATGCCAGCAACCCCGGTTCCGGCTACACTCAGGATGGCGATCATGGAAAAGGCCCGCCACGCGCCTTCGGTCTCTTGCATGAGGGTAATAAAATTGGTGCACCCAAGCAGGTACAACAGTGCCGGGAGGCCTATAGCGCCAATGGTGTATGTCGTGATACTGATCGGATCGGTTTCCGTAAAGTATGTCTTTACGATATTTATGTTAATAGCGTAGAGGATGGTGGCCAAAATGATGAAGGAAGCATAACTAAAATTCCAGCTGATGTCGCCTCCGCCACTTAGGGCCACCAATCCACAGGCGCCCGCCAACCCAATGAAAACGCCGGTTATCTGAAACCAACGCGCC
The DNA here is from genome assembly GCA_964585485.1 of uncultured Bacteroidales bacterium. GTDB lineage: Bacteria > Bacteroidota > Bacteroidia > Bacteroidales > CAIWKO01 > CALGYY01. The sequence continues at coordinate 32,223 of CAZPDS010000003.1, read as the reverse complement.
CGAAATCGGAAAAACAGTAAGCCGACCAGCAGGGTGAAAAGCGGAGTCAGGGAGTTGAGGATGCCGGACAGGGAGCTGTCAATCCCGCTCTGTGCATAGGCGAAGAGCATGGCCGGTATTCCGGAGCCCAGCAACCCGGACAGGAAAAATAATCCCCATTGCCGGCGTTTGATTTTGCGGATCCTTAAAACCATAAAAGGCAGCAGAAAAAGAAAGGTCAGCACGATCCGTAGGGCGCCCATCTGGAGCGGTGGAAATACAAGCAGCCCTTTCTTCATCAGAATAAAAGAACTGCCCCAGGTCAGGACTAAAACAAGCAGAATTAGCCATTGCGTTAGCTTGTTTTTCATGGTGGAATTTAAACAAAGCGAGGGGCTGACGTACAGCCCCTCGCTTTGTTGTTATTGGTTATTAACGGCCGGTATTTAAACCGCGATCTTTGGCCATTTTTTCAATTCGGGCCTGAAAACCGGATTTCTTGATGGGCTTTTTCTTGTTTTCCTGAATCTGCGCATGAATCTTATCTTCATTGATGGTCCAGCGGATGACAAACATCTGCAGGAAGGTGAAGATGTTGGCCAGGAAGTAATAGTAACTTAAACCTGAAGCAAAACTGTTGAAAAAGCCGAGGAACATGATGGGCATCAGGTACATCATTACCTTCATCCCCGGCATTTGCTGGGTACTGCCCATCATTTGGTTGTTGAGCCAGGTGTATATGATGGTGGTCACGGTCATCAGCAGCGTGAATAAACTGACATGGTTGCCGTAGAAATCGCTGAGCAGCGGAATGTAGGTTGACCAGGAAGCGATGCTATCATAACTGGAAAGGTCTGTTGCCCATAGGAAAGACTGTTGACGCAATTCAATGGACGACGGGAAGAAACGATACATGGCAATCAGAATTGGCATCTGCAACAATAGTGGTACACAGCCGGCCATGGGATTCACCCCGGCCTTTTTGTATAAGGCCATCGTGGCCTGCTGTTTTTTCATCGCGTCTTCCTTCTTGGGGAATTTTTTGCCGATTTCATCAACCTCAGGCTTTAGTACCCGCATCTTCGCAGATGACTTATACGTTTTATAAGCAATCGGGAAGAGGAGGATCTTAAGCATGATGGTGAGCAGCAGGATGATGATGCCGTAGTTGATGCCATATCCTTCCAGCCAGTTGAAAACCGGGAGAACGGCAAAACGGTTGATCCAATGCAGCAGGAAAAATCCCCATCCCAACGGTATCTGGCGCTCGAAGTCCTGATGATAAGCCTTGAGACCTTTGTACTGCAAGGGTCCAAAGTACAAGGACATCGGGAAGGTAAGGTCCTTGCCGCCTTCGGCAATAATGGTCATGGACGCATACATTTCTTTCAGCCGCTGATCTTTGTTGTCTTTAAGCCCATCTACCTTAAGTTCGGCCTCTTTGAAGCTTTCATCGGCAATGATGCTTGCAGCGAAAAACTGCTGCTTGAAGGAAATCCATTTTACCGGAACCTTGAAGCTTTTTTCGTCACTGCCCGTTTCCGAAAGGTTATCAACGTCATCATCCTTCGGCTTGAAATAAACGGAGGTTACGTTGGCTTCTGTTTTATGATCCTTTTCTTTCTGCATCATGGTCATACCCCATTCACAGAATAAATAGGTGGAGTTTTCGGCCAACACGTCCTGCAGTTTTACCGTATTGATGGAGAACCCGATCATGTAGTCGTTCCCGCGCACCACATAGCGATATTCAATGTACTTTTCCTTGTTTTGAACCGAGTCGCTCAGGTTCGGGTACAAGCGCATGGAAAACACCAGACTGTCGTTGGGTCCAAGGTTAATGCTGTCCTGGCCGCTGTATTTAGCGTCCGCAATGAAGGGCTCAAAGAAGAAGTCGGTGGTGGAATATAATTTATCATCCGAGCCGTAGAAGTTTAATTTAAACCCACGGTCATTGTCGAACAAGATCAGCGGTTGCTGGTCCCAGGTTTTGTACTTCAGCAGTTCCAGTTTTGAGATAAATCCGCCGCGCCGTGTAAAGGTAAGTTTAACCAGATCGCTCTGAACGATAAAGTTTTCCTTTACCGGTTTGGAAGCAACGCTAAAGGGGCCGCTCATCTTCGCGCTGGCCGTACTTTTCAGGCTGTCGTTCGCCGGAAGGCTATCAACTCCTTTGACTTTAAGAAGCCTGTTGACCGAATCTTCAATCTTCTTTTTTGAAACCAGCGCGATGGAGTCTTTCCGGGCATTTTCCAGGGTTACCACCCGTAAGGAATCCTGTGCTTTTTTTCGCTGCGCAATTTCTTCTTTCGAAGGTGCAGTTAGTAGGCTGTACCCGATAACAATCGCAAAAATAACAGCAATACCAATGATGGTATTAAGTGTGTTCTTATTCATATTACAAACATGTTTTTAGCCCGATGGCAAGGCGCAAAGATACAGGAATTCCGGAAAACAGTAGCGAAATATTTCCTGCCGTGACAGACGGCCTGCGCGTTGGAATAGTTGTACATTTGCGGCGAAGAAGTCGCTTCCCCTACAACTATGGCCGGACTCTACTTTCATATTCCTTTTTGTGCCTCCAAATGCCACTATTGTAATTTTTTTTCCGTGGCCGGAAATCGCGACAGGGCAGAATATACCGAATGGATCCTTCGTGAGATGGAGCTGCGTAAGGAGTATCTGATGGGCGAAACCGTGCATACGTTGTATTTTGGCGGAGGAACGCCCTCCCTGCTGAAGCCGTCTGAGGTAGATCGTATACTTCAAAAGGTCCGGGCTCTGTTTTCAGTGGCCGCTGACGCCGAAATTACCCTGGAAGCGAACCCCGAGCATATCAACAAGGATTTCCTCGTGGCCTTGTTTCAAACGGGCGTCACCCGCCTTAGCCTGGGCGTGCAGTCGCTCAACGATGAGGTGCTGACTTACCTGGGCCGCCGCCATTCGGCGGAGTGTGCCCGGCAAGCTCTACGGTGTATTTCGGCCAGTCCGTTTCGGAATGTTTCGGCGGATCTTATTTTTGGTATTCCCGGTCAAACCGATGAAAGCTTATCGCAGGATATTAAAGTTATTATGGATGCCGGCGTTCAGCATGTCTCGGCCTACGCCTTAACGATTGAGGACCGCACCACCTTAAAGGTCAACATTGACAGAAATCGTTGTGTCGCCCCCGATGAGGAGCAGGTAGTGCGCCAGTTCCTGTTGATGATGAAGGCCTTGCCTGCCGCAGGCTACGAGCAATACGAGCTTAGCAACTACAGCCCGCCGGCCTATCGTTCCCGGCATAACTCAGCCTATTGGCAGGGTATTCCGTACCTGGGACTGGGCGCCTCGGCGCATTCCTTCAATGGCCGCAGCCGGCAGTGGAATGTTAGCCGCCTAAACGATTATCGCCAGGGTATCCTGAACGGCCTTCCGGCGTATGAAACAGAAATTCTCACGGAACAGCAGCGTTTGAATGAGTACCTCATGACCGCGCTTCGCCGGATAGAGGGCGTCGATATCGAGGTTGTGGCCGGTGATTATGGCGATAATACGGCTGAAAGCGTTCTTGATGCAGCACAGGAATATATCCGGGCGGGTTGGCTTTTGCAAAGGGGGCATCAACTTACACTGACCACTCCCGGAAAGCTGATGGCCGATCGGGTAACCGCCGGACTGTTTCAGTTGTAATCCGGCGCCTGGGAACCTTCTATTTACGCTGATAAAAGCGATCGGGTTTGACTTCCGGCTTAGCCATTTGTGTCCCGGTGCTGCGGCGCTTACCCGCTGTTGATTTTAGCGAGTCTTCCAGCACACGGATTCGCTCTCCGCAGGGTCCGGTGCAGGATTGCAGCTCATTCAGCAAGCGGATTTTGAGGTAAACCGGCTGGTGATCGGAGAATTCGAATCCTGTTGGGATTACGCTGGCCTGTAGGATTTCGACGTTGGGGGAGGTGATGAAATAATCGATGCTTGTGGTGGGCGTAAGGCCAGGGCGGTAGGCTTCATCCACAAATCGATTGGTGGGGGCATGGGCATCAACGCCCCAATGCCAGTCATCTGGCCAAAGGCTTTTCTCCATTACCGGGCAATCCGGATAGCGGAAGTAATTTCCGTAGTACTGAAAATGCGTATAGTCCCAGGGTACCTGGTTCCAGTCGCCCCCGGCAATAACGTAGTTCCCCTTTTCGTATTCCGCCAACATAAAGCTTCGCACCAGCCAGACTTCATAAACCCGAAGTTGTTCCCCGTCAGCATAGGCCGAATTATGGGTGTTGATAAGGATAAGTTCTTTGCCGTCGGCTGTTTTAAACCGCTCCATAATGAAGCAGCGGTCCAGCATAAAGAGTTTCATGGGCCACCGGAAATTAAGCGGGTAGCTGTATCGTTCCGCCGTGACCGGTGCAAATTTTGAGAAACTCATCAGGCCTGAGTACACCCGACCCATTGGATTGAGCAGGGGCGAAGGAACAAAATCGGCATCATAGTTTGCGGCGAACGTGTAGGTGTGGCCGGGGAGCGCTTCTTTCAAGAGGTCGATTTGTGAAGTATTGAAGGATCGACGGCTGTTCACATCAACTTCCTGCACCAGCACCATATCCATGCTGTCGTTACGCGCCAGAAAATTAAACACACCGTTGAGGTATTTCTGATATAGACTATCCGGCGGCCGCATCTTCTTCCCGCCGTCGAAAAAGAAATCCATTTCCTTACCGAGGCCGCAGTACCCAATATTCCAGCTTAGCAGGGAGAGTTCATCGCGGGCGATAAAGTTAAGCCCCTTGGGCCCCGCCGCTATCAACACTTCCTGTGCCGGTGGCCGGTAATCGCTCAGTGTTGTCCAGCTAAGGAAAGCCCCTACCCCCAACACGAGGGTTAGCAGGCTTATCAGAACGATCATGAGCAGGGTCTTCAGTGTCTTTTTAAACGTTTTCATTGCCGATCATTTGGGCAAATGTATAAAATAGCAAGGAATTCATTCGTTTTATCGCCAATCTGGCAACTATTTTTTACATTTATTTTCATTACCCCCACTTTTGTTTATACTTTTACGATGCATACAGTTTCGTTAACCACTCAACCCGCTCCTCAAAATTTAAGGTATGGATAGGAAAAAAACGATTATGGCCGGCTTCATCGGATTGATGATAGTGGCTGCCAGTCTTGTACTTCTGCTTCCCGGTCAGGCCGCCTTTTTTAAAGTGAACCCCGCGTTCAGAAAGTATATCTCGGCCTACACCTCCGGGACTATAAGTACCGAGGGCACGATCCGTGTCGAGCTGGCGTATGATTTTGCCGATTCTTCGCAGTTTGGGGTTGTACTGCAGCCTCAACTTTTTGATTTTTCGCCCGGTGTTGACGGCGAAGCGGTATGGGTGGATACCCGAACCCTGGAATTCAGACCCGCAGCACCGCTCAAGCCGAACATGCTTTATACAGCCGAATTTTTCATCTCCCAATTAATGGATATGCCGGATTCGCTGAAGACGTTCCGCTTTCAGTTCCGCACGCGCAAGCAGGCGCTGGAACTGGAGGTTGATAATCACAAAGCCTACGACCCCGCCAATCTGATGTGGGAAAAGATAAGCGGAACGCTGCGGACCGCCGATGTGGCTGATCCCGCTAAGGTGCAGCAACTGATTACCGCCCGTCAGGACGGGCGCAAGCTGCCCGTTACGGTATTCGCCGATGCCCGTCGGATGAAGTTTGCCTTCACGGTTGATAGTGTACGTCGCGGAAACACCGCGGGAGTTGTAGAGATTAGTGCAGTGGGTGGTTTAATTGGTGCGGATGAAACACCGCGAACAACAGTGGAAATTCCCGCGATCAGCGAGTTCGCGCTTACCGGCGTGAAGGTGACCCAGTCACCGGAACAAGCCGTGGATGTTCAGTTTTCTGATCCTCTTCTTCTCGATCAGACGCTGGAGGGCCTGATTCAACTTAGTGATCTTGCGAACCTGCGCTTTGTTGTTGAAGACAACACGCTGCGCATATTCCCCGGCGAAGAGGATTTCGGTGAACATACACTGATTATTTCCGCGGCCGTGAAAAATGCCGCAGGGAAGCCCCTGGGGCGCGACTACCGGCAGACGCTGACATTCGAAAATATGAAACCCGATGTTCGCCTTGTGGGTCAGGGCACCATCCTGCCCAGCTCCAACGGCCTGATCTTTCCCTTTGAAGCGGTTAATCTCAAAGCCGTTGATGTGAAGATCCTGAAAATTTACCAGCAAAATGTCGCGCAGTTCCTGCAGGTCAACAGCCTTGATGGCGACAATGAACTCAGCCGTGTTGGCAAAGTGGTGCTTCGCAAGACATTGCAATTGTCGTCCGCTTCCAACGCGCCGGTTAACTACAACCGCTGGAACCGTTTTTCCCTCGACCTGGCCGAATTGATTCAGGCGGAACCCGGTGCTATTTACCGGATTACCCTAAGCTTTAAGAAGTCCTATTCTCTTTTTGATTGTGGCGATACGGCCGCCACATCCATAGATGAAACCCAAATTCTAAACCGCCACGGTGATCTCCCGGATGACGATGAAGACTGGGATTATTACAGCGATTACAACTATTATGATTATTACGACGATGAAGAATATTACTATTATGATTGGTCAGAACGTGATAATCCCTGTTCGGATTCTTATTTTAACAACAAAACGTACAGCCGGAATATCCTGGCCAGTGATATCGGCCTTATCGTAAAAGGCGGACAGGGTGGATTCATCAACATATACACCGCCAATATTGTCACGGCGGAGCCCATGCCGGACGTGGCCCTCAGCTTTTACGATTACCAGTGTCAGATCGTGGGTAAAGCCAGTACCGACGATGACGGCATGGCTGCGGTGAAACTGAGTAAAGCGCCTTTCATGCTAATGGCGGTCAAGGGTAAACAAAAGGCTTACCTGCGCCTAACTACCGGCTCAGCTTTATCCCTGAGTATGTTTGATGTGGACGGAAGTGCCGTTCGTAAGGGCATCAAGGGCTTTATCTACGGTGAACGCGGTGTGTGGCGTCCCGGCGATTCTATTTACCTCACCTTTGTGTTGGAGGATAAATTAAAACGGCTTCCGTCCGAGATACCGGTCGCTATGACGCTGACAAATCCGCGCGGGCAAAAAATCAGGCACCTGATCCGTACAAAGGGCGTGAACGGCTTCTATGATTTTCGTACGGCCACCGACCCCTCGGCCATTACCGGAGATTACACGGCCTCGGTGAAAGTAGGCGGGGCTGTATTTACGAAAACATTGAAGATTGAAACCATTAAGCCCAATCGTTTGAAAATCCTGCTTGACTTTCCATCCCCCCGGATTATTGCCGGGCAGAAATCCACGGGTCAACTGGAAGCCCGCTGGCTGCATGGTGCCATCGCGCGCAATCTGAGAGCCAGCGTTAGCATGCGACTTAAGCCGGCCGGCACGGTCTTCGACGCCTTCAAAAACTTTACTTTCGATGATCCTGCGCGCGAATTCCGTTCGGAAGAGCGTGTTGTTTTCGATGGGAAGCTGGATGCAGAAGGAAAAGCTGAGGTGAAGACGGACTTTGAAATGGGCACCGAAGCCCCCGGTGTGCTGCGCGCGTATTTTGAAACCCGCGTATTTGAGGAGGGTGGCGATTTCTCCGTGGATCGTTTCTCCATCCCGTATTATCCCTATCCTTCTTATGTGGGTATCAACATTCCGAAAGGTAAGAATTTCGACTTTGTGCTCTCGACCGGAACCCCTCACAGTTTCCGCGTGGTGAACGTGGATGCTTTTGGTAAGCCCCTCAGTAACCGGAAGGTGAAAGTGGATGTTTACAAAATTAAAAAGGGGCAGCACTAATTGCTGGAAATCAAT
>CAZPDS010000003.1:298-24408 GCA_964585485.1 uncultured Bacteroidales bacterium | reverse complement strand
GTGGTGGGATAATTCGGGCAACGACGTCGCCAGTTATGTGCGAAGTAATTATAATGTTCCGGTAGATACCTTCAATCTGACCACGGTTTCCGGACAAGCCACCTTCACGTTTAAAGTGGCTTCTGAGGATTGGGGCCGTTACTACATCCGGGTAACCGATGTGGAAAGCGGTCATACGAGTGGCGAGGTGATTTATGTGGATTGGCCCGACTGGTCAAGCCGCTCCCATGGTGGCTCTGAAGCAGCGGCCATGCTGCTGTTTACTTCCGATAAAGACAGCTATCAGGTCGGGGAAACCGTGCGATTGTCCATCCCTACTTCGGCCGGAAGTTGCGCCTTGATTACCATTGAAAACGGTAGCCGGGTGTTGCATTCGGACTGGGTTAAAACCGGCGAAACGCAGACTCTGTACAACTTCACCCTCACCGAAGAAATGGCGCCCAATGTTTATGCGCACGTGAGCTTACTGCAACCGCATGCACAAGTAAGTAATGATCTGCCTGTGCGGCTTTATGGCGTCATTCCAATTGTGGCGGAAAACCCGGGTTCACATGTCAAACCCCTCATCTCCATGCCCGATGTGCTGCGTCCGGAAGCGAATGCAAGCATCACGGTGCGCGAGCAAGCCGGCAAAGCAATGACGTATACGCTGGCTGTGGTCGACGAAGGACTGCTTGATCTTACCAAATTCAAAACACCGGATCCCTGGAATTATTTCTATGCCCGCGAAGCGCTGGGCGTTCGAACGTGGGACGTTTACGATGATGTTATTGGTGCCTATGGTGGAGAACTGGAGCGCATACTTAGTCTGGGGGGCGGTGATGACGGACAGGACAATCCCGGGAAGAATCGCGCCAACCGGTTTAAACCCATGGTGAAATTCTATGGTCCTTTTGCACTCGGTAAAGGACAGTCCAAGACCTATACCTTTAAGATGCCGCAGTATATTGGCTCGGTTAGGGTGATGGTGGTGGCCGGTCAGGACGGGGCCTACGGTTCGGCCGAAAAAACGGTGCAGGTGAAGAAGCCGCTGATGTTGCTGGCTACCATGCCGCGCGTGGTGGGCCCGGGTGAAACCGTTGAAGTGCCTGTATCGGTATTTGCTACCGAGAAAACCATCAAAAATGTTAGCGTTTCCATTACACCCAACGCTTTCTTTACCCTTGAGGGCCCGGGGGTGAAACCGCTCGCATTTCGCGAACCCGGTGATCAGTTGGTGACCTTCCGCCTCAAGGTAAAATCCGCAACGGGGGTAGGTCGCGTGAAAGTCGTTGCCAGTTGCGGAAAAGAGATCGCGGTTCATGAAATCGAAATTGATGTACGAAATCCAAATCCTGAAATCACGCAGGTGGTGGAGACGATTCTTAAACCAGGAGCATCCTGGAACCCGGGCTATGCACCGGTGGGATTGGCGGGCACCAACCGGGCGGTGCTGGAGTTCTCTTCCATCCCCCCCATCAACCTCGAGAAGCGATTGAAATACCTGGTTTCTTATCCCTATGGATGTGTTGAACAAACGACTTCGTCGGTGTTCCCGCAGTTGTACCTTTCCGATCTGATGGAGCTGGATCCTTCCTACAAAGCCCGGGTAGAGCAGAATATACGTGCCGGCATCAGCCGTATCGCGAGCCTGCAGGCGCCGGGCGGCGGATTCGCTTACTGGCCGGGCGGTCTGTACGCCGACGACTGGGGATCAAGCTACGCCGGGCATTTCCTGCTGGAAGCGAAAGCCAAAGGTTACGCGGTGAATGAGGCCTTGTTGCGCAACTGGAAGCAGTATCAGCGAAAACGGGCGCTGGCGTGGACCACCGATAATAGTCAGCATACGTATAACTCCGATTTGGTACAGGCCTATCGCCTGTACACGCTTGCGCTTGCGCGCGCCCCCGAGCTGGGAGCCATGAACCGCTTGCGCGAGAAAAAGGATTTGTCGGTGGCGGCCCGTTGGCGGCTGGCCGCAGCCTACCATCTGGCAGGTCATGCCCAAATCGCTTCCGCGATGATCAGCTCGCTTACATATAGCGTTCCGGGCTACCGCGACCTGGGGTATACATACGGGAGCGCTGAACGCGACCAGGCAATGATGATTGAAACCCTGGTGCTGATGGGACAGAAATTGCGCGCGGCGCCGCTGGTGAAAATGCTTTCATCAAAAATGGCGGCGAACAACTGGATGAGTACGCAGACCACGGCCTACAGCCTCCTGGCCATTAGTAAATTCGCAGCCACGGGTGCCGGCACCGGCCTTAGCGTGGAATATCGCCATAACGACGGGGCTCTGGTGAAAAAACAGAGTTCGAAATCGTTGATGGTGGCTGACCTGGGGCTCAGGGGCAGTGCGAAGAAAGGGAAATTGAATGTGAAGAACAAGGGAAAAGGATTGCTGTACGCCCGTATTATCCTGCAAGGCGTACCTGCCGCGGGTCAGGAAAAATCGGCCGAAGCCAACCTGAAACTAATGGTCAGCTTTACCGACACCCGAGGAAATCGTATTGATGTGCGCAAACTGACACAAGGGACCGATTTTGTGGCGGAGGTCAATGTGGGAAATCCCGGACTTCTTGGCTATTACCGTAACCTTGCCCTGTCGGCGATTTTTCCGTCGGGCTGGGAAATTCACAACACACGGATGGACGATTATATGGGCCGCATCAGTATGTCGAACTATGATTACATCGATTACCGTGACGACCGTGTGTATACTTTCTTTGGTCTTGCGCCGAATAAGATGAATACCTACCGCTTCCTGCTGAACGCTGCCTACCTGGGCCGCTTCTACCTTCCTGCTTTCCTCTGCGAAGCCATGTACGATCGGACTATCTACGCCCGTAGTCAGGGTATGTGGGTGGAGGTTGTACCTTATGCGAGTACGGAAAGCGCGCAACGGTAAGGATTAATCCAATTCGGCAATGCGAAGCAGCATGCGCTCGCATTTACGGCGCATTTCCAGACCGGAGATGGAGAAATTGTTAACCAGCAAAACAAAGGCTAGTTGTTCGCCACGGCTGTTTTTGACGTATCCGGCATACGAACGCACTCCATCCATGGTGCCGGTTTTCGCCCGCAGGTTGTTTTCCGCGGAGGTGTTCTTTAATAAGGACGCGAGGCCTCCGCTGCGGCCGGCCACCGGGAGTGAGGCTGCAAAGGCAGAATAATAGGAGGTTTCGTTAATGACTTGCAGTACGTGGCACAACTGGGAAGCGCTAACGCGGTTTCGGCGCGAAAGACCGCTTCCGTCATACATTTCAAAGCCATCCAGGTCGACACCATGAGTCGTCCAATACCGGATTATAGTATCGCATCCGGTGCGGGTGCTGCCTGCCTTTCCCCGCTGCACGCCAATCCTTTTCAGCAGGTGCTCGGCAAACATGTTGTTGCTTTTCTGGTTGGTGAAATAGATGATTTCCCGAAGCGTCGGTGAGAAATAGCGGGTGAGCAGTAACTTTTTGGCTTCCGATGTGGTGTCCGGTGTGCCTTTCCAGCGCTCCGCCCGCAGGGTGCTTACGCTTCCGGTAATTTCAATCCCCTTTTCAAGCAAATAGCCGGCTAATGTACGAACGGCCGTCAGGGGCGGATCCACCAATGCAGCATCTACATCGAATCCTCTTGCGCCCAGTGGTACCGTGCCTGTTAGCACCCGAACATGAACGTACGGGGTCCCGTTCACAAACACCTGGTCTCCGCTGCCGGAGGCGCCTGTTGTTACGTTATTGATGAACGTGACGTCTGATTGTATTGGATCGGTGCCGGTGAGCACCGCCGGTTCCCCGATGCCGGCGCCGGCATTGAAGAAAAGACGAAATTTGTTTTCGTTCACCGCGATGCCGCTCACCGGCGCAGCGTAGTAGTTGCCTGCATCCTCGTACGACCAACTACCGGGAATTAACTCATCAAAAACAGACTCGTCGGCCAGGAGCTTCCCTTCAATTTTTCGGATGCCCATCGAATAGATCATGGAAGCAAATTCCGCAAAGATGCGTTGCAGCCTGGTCTTTTCACCAAAGCGCTGGGATCCAAGGCTGGGATCGCCGCTTCCCTTTAGGTAAAGGTTTCCATGGAGGATGCCCTGCAAGCTGTCAAGATGACCGGAATAGAGCAGTTGCGTTTCAAAACGGTAATCTTCGCCCAACAGGGCAAGGGCCGTGGCCGTGGTAAAGACTTTCATGACACTGGCCGGGACCATCGTCATATCAGCGTTCCAGGTGTATTCGGGCGTGTTTTTGCTGATGTTGTGAACAGCCAGGCTCCAGGCGGCATGCCGAAGGGCCGGATCTTTTTTCCAGTTTTCTGCTTCCGCTGACAGCGCCGCTTTCCCGGGGCGCAGTGGTTGTTGAGCCTCTGCTCCGAAGGCACTGAGCAGAAGAAACGTAAATAGTAAACACCAATGTCTCACTCTGAATCCCTTTATTTTCGGGCGCCGGCGCCATAGCTGATCACCGTCCCCGTTCCTTTGTTTAGCAATACATACAGGCAAAGATCGCCGGAAATGACACAGTATATTTTTCCTGTGCTGGTCAGCGGAAGTCCGGTTTTGTAAACCCCATGAACCACGTTGGGCAGTGTGCTGCATTGGTTCAGGCTATCGAGCTCCTGGTATGTTTCCGTTCCATTGTCATCCACCGAATAGGCGTAGCCCGTGCCCGTAGAGTTCAGGGTGATTTTGTCGGCCCGCGACCGCAGGCTGTTGGTCATGGAGGCGAAGGCGTATGTGCCGGCAAGCTGAGCCGGCGTGGCCGCGGAAATCCTAAGTCCGAATACAAACCCGTTGCCTTCCCCAAGATTTACAATAAAGGCCGACGAATTGCTGTTGGCAAAGGCAAATCCTGTTTGCGTAATGCCCGGCGCATAGGAAAGGCTAATCAGCAGTCGCTCTTTTTGGCTGGGGTTGAGCTGCCAGCTGCCTGTGAAATCTCCCGCCGTGAGCGGAAGGGGAATGCTGATGTTCTCCGGACTCATCTGCAGCAGCGATCCGGTTCCGCCGGTTGCATAGGTGCGCACGATAAAACTGCTGTCGCCAAGAACGGAAATCAGGCCCCACTCCATATGAGTGCTGCTGCCGTTGACTTCGGCATCATCAATACGCAGATAAATATAATCGCCCGTGATGTTCGCAAGGTTCGTGCTGTTGTCGAGTTCCTGGCCCACGGCTACGTTGAAGGAATTTCCCAGGACGGATTTATGACTGCAGGCCAGCAGTTGATCCGCCAATTCCACACCGTAGTAATTATCAGCGCCGGCTTTCAGCTTGTAAATCCCGGCCATAGTACCTGTCATAAGGGTGAAGGGTCCTCCGTAGCTGTCGCTCTGTGTTTCGTTGTGCACAATATAGGCTGATTGCGTCTGGTTGATGTCGATGAGCAGCACATCCCCGCTAAGGGAACCTCCACTGTATGTGTTGATAAGATCGGGCGTAGGGGTGGAGTCATCGGGCGGATTGTCATCGTCTTTGTCACAGGCGGCAAGGCAAGCAACGCACAGTAGTATACCGAAGGTGAGTAGGGGGCTCCATTTTTTCATGTCGCTTTGTTTAAGGTTTATGATTTCAAAAATACGAAACATTTCAGGTGTTGATGTGTGTATTGTCAAAATGTCAGTCTTTTTGCACTGGCATATCCTTTGACCTCGCGGCTGGCAAAAAAAATTATACGATATGCAAAAAGGTAAAATCAACGTACAGACTGAGAACATTTTTCCCATCATTAAAAAATTCCTTTATTCGGATCACGAAATATTTCTTCGTGAGCTGGTTTCCAATGCTGTGGATGCCTCCACCAAACTGATGATCCTGAGCAAGGCCGGAAAGCTTGCGGAGGACCTGGGCGATATGACCATTCAGGTTAAAGTGGACAAGAAGAAAGGGACGCTGAGCGTGATTGACCGCGGCATTGGGATGAATGCGGAAGAGGTGGAAAAGTATATCAACCAGATTGCATTTTCCAGTGCGGAAGAGTTCATTAAAAAATACAAAGGCAAAAGTGAGGCTGACAAAAATGCATTAATCGGTCACTTCGGGCTTGGATTCTACAGTGCTTTCATGGTGTCGGACAAAGTTGAAATCCGAACCAAAACATACAAGAAAGGGGGTGCCACCAAAGCAGTTCATTGGGAATGCGATGGCAGTCCGGAATATGTGATGAAGGAGGATGATAAGGAAGACCGTGGCACGGAAATCATTCTGCATATCTCAAAAGAAAATGCTGAATTCCTCGAGGAATACCGCGTCCTTGAATTACTGCGCAAGTATTGCCGCTTCCTTCCAGTGCCTGTTCAGTGCGGCATGGAGAAGTCCTTCGAACCCGTGGAAGGGGAGAAGGACAAGGATGGAAATCCGAAAACCCGCGAAGTGGAGAAGCCCCGGGTCATCAATAATACAAGTCCGGCCTGGACACGCAAACCCACCGAGTTGAAGGATGAAGATTACAGCACCTTTTATCGGGAGCTGTACCCGATGAATTTTGAAGACCCCTTGTTCCACATTCACCTCAATGTCGACTATCCGTTCAATCTCACCGGTGTTTTGTATTTTCCGAAAGTGAAGCGCAATTTTGAAGTGCAGCGCGATAAAATCCAGTTGTACTGCAATCAGGTTTTCGTTACCGATTCAGTAGAAGGCATAGTGCCTGATTTTCTGACCTTACTGCACGGTGTTATCGATTCCCCGGATATCCCGTTGAACGTATCCCGAAGCTATTTGCAGAGTGATCCCAACGTTAAAAAGATTTCGCAGCACATCACCAAAAAAGTAGCCGATAAACTCGAGGAACTTTTTAAAACGGATCGTGAAGCTTTCGAGAAAAAGTGGGACGACATCAAAGTGTTCATCCAATACGGTATGGTCAGTGAAGATAAATTCTATGATCGTGCGGCTAAATTTTGCCTCCTGAAGAATACAGACGGAAAGTATTTCACATTCGATGAATACACGGAGCACATCAAGGCCTTACAGACCGACAAAGACAAGCGGATTATCCACCTCTATGCTGCCGACACGGATCTGCAATACAGCTATATTCAGGGTGCCCGCGAACGTGGTTACGATGTGCTGGTGATGGACTCCCCGCTGGATAACCACTTTATTAATATGTTGGAGCAGAAAAGGGATAAATGCCATTTTGCCCGGGTGGATTCCGATACTCTCGAGAAATTGATTCCGCACGACGAAACCATCCCCTCCAAGCTCTCGGAAGAGCAGCAGAAAAGTCTGCAATCCATCATTGAAAAGCAATTGGAAAAAGAAAAATTCACCCTGGTTTTTGAAAGTCTTAGCGAAAAAGAGCAGCCCTTCCAGATTACCGTTCCTGAATTCATGCGCCGCATGAAGGATATGGCGCAACTGGGCGGGCAGAATGCTTATTTTGCGAATCTTCCGGAACAATACAATGTGGTGGTGAACAGCAATCATCCGCTGATTGCCGGATTGCTGGATGAGACTGATGAGGTTCGTCAGACCGATCTTGTCCGTGAGATGAAGGATCTTGCCTTGCTGTCGCAAAACCTGCTAAAAGGGCAGGCACTGAACGATTTTGTTCATAGAAGCCTGACAATGATCGGAAAGCGGGGGATTTAACGTTTTTTAATAAATTCAAGGCACGATTTGTTGATTTGCCACAGTGATCAACGTATATTTATACGGCCGATCAACATCTCACAAACCCGCCGGAAATCCTTGATTTTGGGCGATATAATCAAACGAGCCGCATGTGCAAAGCCAAAAAATTGTTTAGTGCCGAGGATATGGACGATATCCGTGGCGCTATTTCATACGCAGAACTGGATACCTCGGGTGAAATCCGGGTTCATATTGAAGATACCTGCTCCGGTGATCCGCGCGACCGCGCCCGTGAAATCTTCGATGGATTGGGGATGGAGGCCACTGATTTGCGGAACGGTGTACTGTTTTACGTGGCGGTTGACAACCGGAAGTTTGCGGTGGTTACCGATACCGGAATTAATACTACGGTAGGCCCTGGCTTTCTCGATGGTGTTAATCAGGTGTTGCGCAACCATTTTCGGGAAGGCCACTTCACCGATGGTCTCTATGAAGCCATAACCATGATGGGTGAGCAATTAAAGAAGCATTTCCCGCGCGAGAAAGTGGCAAAAAACCAATTGGCGGATGAAGTAACCTTCGGCGACTGAACCTGATTTGCCGTTTCGACGGTTTTGTTGTAGGTTTGCAGCCGTCTTAAGTCTTTTGCTCATGCTCAACGGAAAAAAGATCTGCGTTGTGATGCCGGCCTACAATGCCGAAAAAACACTACGCCAAACGGTGGATGAAATTCCGCACGACATCGTAGACGACATTATACTTGTTGACGATGCCAGCACCGATCACACCTTGGCCGTGGCCTCTGAACTGGGTCTGAAGCACATTATCCGCCACGAAGAAAACAAAGGCTACGGAGGAAATCAGAAAAGTTGTTATGATAAAGCACTGGCAACCGGGAGCGACATCATCATCATGGTTCATCCCGATTATCAGTATACCCCGAAGTTGATCCCGGCCATGGCGCACTACATTGCCAACGACATTTATCCGGTGGTGCTGGGGTCCCGTATCCTCGGCCGCGGTGCTATCCGCGGCGGAATGCCGCCCTACAAGTATTTTTTCAACCGTTTGCTCACGCTGTCCCAAAACCTGCTCATGCGACAGAAACTTTCGGAATACCATACGGGGTACCGGGCTTTTTCTGCTGAGGTGTTGCGCACGATCAACTACAAAGCGAACGACGATGATTTTGTTTTTGACAACCAAATGCTGGCGCAGATCTTTATGGCTGGGTATGAAATTGCAGAAATGACCTGTCCGACACGTTACTTCACAGAGGCGTCCTCCATTAACTTCGCCCGTAGCATGAAATACGGTCTGGGCGTGCTCAACACCTCCATGATCTACCGCCTGCACAAATGGGGCCTCATCAACGCGCGCATCTTCCGCAAACCTGCTGAGGTATGACCGAAGAATCACCAAGCTGTATTTTCTGTGCTTCAACTAAAACTATAAGGGCTTTCCCGGTCACCGATATTTTTGACGTGACGCGCGAGTTGCGTCGTTGTGAACAGTGTGGTGCATGGTTTTATTGGCCAGGCCCTTCCGGGGAAGAATTGACCCAGGCCTACAGCGACGACTACTACGGCCGTCACGACACCAAGTTTAGATGGGGCGCTATTGAAACCATCGTGGAGTGGTTTCGCAAAGGACGTGCGCGCATGCTTCGTCGCTACCTCGGACATTCCGGTGTGGTACTGGATATCGGCTGCGGCAACGGCAATATGCTCCATCAATTGTCGGCCATGGGCCTGTTCAGGCTGCATGGAACGGAGATGCCCGGGAATTCAGCCCTCCGGGCGGCCAATCACCCTGAAATTTCCCTGTTTACCGGTTCTTTCTTTTCGGCCCCTTACACCCAGGCGCAGTTTGATGCCATCACCCTGTTTCACGTGCTGGAACACCTTCCGGAACCCTTGGCCCACCTCGATCGTATCGATGAACTCCTCAAACCCGGGGGCCTGCTTGTACTGTCGTTCCCGAATAACCGAAGCTGGCAGGCCCGTTTCTTCGGGCCCCACTGGCTCCACCTTGATCCCCCGCGTCATCTGTTCCTGCCCGATTACCGCGATCTGAGTGCACGACTGGCCGCAAAAGGGTATATTCGTCTTCGACGATCCTTTTTTTCGCCCGAACAAAACCCGGTGGGTGCCGTGCAAAGCCTGCTGAATCGCTATTCCAGCGTGCGCGACCTGCTGCTCGAACGATTAAAGGGTAACATGTCCTACCATCCTGAAGTTGGGCCATGGCTTATGTTTTGGCAGAAAGTGTTCTTTATCACCACCATGCCCTTTTTTATTTTTACCGATATCGTGGCCAGCACGGCGGGCTATGGTGCTACGGTCCTACTCATTTTTAAGAAAGGAAACCCTGATGTCTGACCTGAACCCGGTGACCCTGTCGCTTATGCTCCTCACTACCATCACCAGCGTGATAGCCTTTGGGAATCGTGATTTTTTCGATCGATGGAAATTTAACCCCTACAGCATAAAATCCGGCCGCCAGGCCTGGCGCTTCCTTACTTATGGCGCATTGCATGCTGATATGATGCATCTTTTCATTAATATGATTGTGCTATGGTCGTTTGGTGATATGGTGGAGCAGGTTTTTCGCTACGCGTTTCATGCGCGCGGTCCGTTCCTTTACCTGCTGCTGTACCTGGGTGCAGTAATCGTTTCGGTTCTGCCTTCGTACTATAAAAACCGAAACAATCCGCACTACAATGCCGTAGGCGCTTCGGGGGCGGTTTCCGCTGTTGTTTTTGCCAGTATTTTATTTGCTCCTACGGGAAGGATTTACCTGTTTTTTATTCCCATCGGCATACCCGCTTTTATCTTCGGCTTGCTGTACCTCCTCTATTCCTATATCATGGCGCGCAAGAGCCGGGGAAATATCGGCCACGATGCGCATTTTTGGGGCGCCGTATTTGGCCTGGTGTACTGTATCACCTGCAAACCGGCTTTCGTGCTGAAGTTCTGGCATCAGGTGCTGGGTTTTCTGAATGGTTTTTTGTAGAACGCTATTGCGGAAGCCCGGCCTGTCAGCTAAGCGACAGAATGGCCAACACAAGGCCCGAATGGCATCCGGGGTGGCAGAATGCGACAAAAGTTAGGATAATGCCTTATCTTTGCGCTTGTTTTTTTAAAGCGCATCCTTTCGAGCAAGCCTTAAATGCCTAAAACTACGAATATGAAAAAATGCTGTTTTCTTTTTCTGATCCTGCTGGGCGTTATGAGTTCGGCTGTTTTCGCCCAGGACACACCCACGGATCTGCCGGAGTATGGTGATGAGCGCACCGCCATTAATTTTTATGGAGGCTTGCTGGTGGAACCCCATTTGTTTAACCAGGAATTGGCCATGAATATGGGCGCCACCATGGGCATTACCTACCTTGATCATTTTTATTTCGGCGGCTATTATGTGGCCCTGGTAACCCGCAATTACCGCGAAGATATCAGCAGTCATTACGGCGAAAAACTGAGAGCCAGCTTTAATCATGGAGGCTTTATGGCGGGCTATGTATGGAAACCCCAGTCGCTCTCGAACCTTAACTTCTCCCTGCGCGGTGGATGGGGATCTATCTGGTACTTCGATCCCAATATTACCAACGCTGATAAACTGGATGAATTGTACCGGGGTACCCGTGACCGCATTTTTGTCTTAACCCCCGGGGTGGAGTACACCATAACCCCCATTCCCTGGATTCGTATTGGCCTGGGCGTTGGCTACCGGGTGCTTTTCGGTCTGGATCGCTACAACCGGGCTGATTATGATAGCCCTGTCGCAACAATTTCCTTGTCCTTCGGCAGTTTTAAGCCTGCCAATTTGGAAGCTCGCGACCTGAATCTGAATGTTGATTAAATATATTAATATACTATGAATGAAGATCGTTTCAGTGACATCCGGCCCTATTACGATGAAGAAGTTCCGGCGGCTATAGCGGAAGTCCTGGCAGAACCCGAGTTTGAACTGTTTACTAAGTTTCTCTTTCCCGAGCGTTCCACGGAAGAAATCTACGCTGAATTCCGTGGCTACAAAACCCTTTTTGATTTTCAGTGGAACTTCGCTTACCGGGCTGTGAAAGTGATTATTGAGCGGTCGGTAAAATCCCTGACCTTTACCGGTATCAAGGAATTGCAGCACGACTCCAATTTCCTGTTCATGTCGAACCATCGCGATATCGTGCTGGATCCGGCGCTTATCAATGTGTGCCTTTTCGATAATAAGATTCCAACCGCCCAGATGGCCATCGGCAACAACTTGCTGATTTCGCCTATGGTGAACCACCTGTTTAAACTGAACAAGAGCTTTATCGTTCAGCGGAATGAATCACCACGACAGTTGTACGAGGCATGGCGCAATCTTTCGGCCTACATCTCCCACGTGGTCAGCGAACGCCATGAAAACCTCTGGATTGCCCAACGCGAAGGCCGGGCTAAAGACGGTGACGATCGCACCCAGACGGGTATCCTGAAAATGTTTCTGATGAATTTCGGAGGCGATTTTATCAATACGATCAAACGCCTGAACATCGTGCCGGTTAGTGTTTCGTACGAATATGATCCTTGCGATTACCTCAAAGCATTGGAATTATTCAGCATTTCCAACGAGATTCCCTTTGTGAAAGATAGTGCTTTTAACCTGAAAAGTATGCTTACCGGGCTTCAGGGCTACAAAGGCAATGTGATGGTGTCCTTCGGCCGCTCGCTGAACGATGTTGTCGACCTCTACCCCGGGCTGGCCAATCAGAACGACTGGATCAAATGGCTCACCAACCTCATCGATACCGAAATTCATCGTAGTTACCATCTCTGGCCAACCAATTATCTGGCCTACGATATGCTGGTGGGTACCCACAAATTTGCCGATCGTTACGACGATAAAGTACGTGAAGAGTTTAATCGCCGCCTCGATAAACAACTGGAAGACGCAACTTTTGATAAAGAGTCCTTGCGATCGTTGATTCTTACTAATTACGCCAATTGCGTGATCAATAAAATTGAAGCCTATTCAGGCAATTTGAGTCACTAAAAAGGCAACTGAACATCGTCGATCTTATACAATTCGGCGATGGACTTAATCTCTTTCTGCAGGGCTTCATTAAGCGGAACGCCTTTGTCGCGGCGATCGAGCCAGATGAGGTGTTCTTTTTCGCCGGCGGTGTAAATGCGGTCATGTCCCGGCATTTTACGGCTGGCGCGAAGTTCCCGCAGTATGTTTCCAGTGGTCTTTTTAAATTCGTCCACTTCCGTGAAATGGGAGATGTCCATGGCAATAAAGAAATGACCCAGGGGATAGGGGGTTTTCTTTCCATCCTGAAAGCCGGTGAGCATTTTCATGTAGCTTCCGCCCTGCAGGGCGGCCGATAAAATTTCCACCACGGTGGCATAACCGTAGCCTTTGTAGCCTGCGGTTTCTTCGCCGATGCCGCCCAGGGGTGCCAGCGCGGCTTTTTCGTCCACAAGGTCTTTCAGAATTTGTACAGAATCGGTTTTGCTTTCGCCGTTTTCATCGATGACCCAGCCTTTGGGGGTGTCTTTCCCCTGACGTGCATAGAGCTCAATTTTTCCGCGCTGGCTTACCGAGGTGGCGCAGTCGAGGAGGAAGGGGAAATCCTCATCAGTGGGCATGCCAAAGGTCATTGGGTTGGTGCCCAGCATATTTTCCACTCCAAAGGTGGGGGCGATGGAGGGTCGTGCGTTGGTGCCGGTAACCCCGATCATGCCGGCTTTGGCGGCCATCAGCGCATAATAGCCGGCAATGCCGTAGTGCGTCGAGTTGCGCACAGCCACCATGCCCATGCCATAGGTGCGGGCTTTGTCGATGGCCATTTGCATAGAGCGTTTTGCGATCACGTGACCCATGCCATTGTGCCCGTCGATTACGGCGGTGGTGGGTCCTTCCTTAACAATTTCGAAGGTTGTTACAGGATTCAGAATCCCGTCGCGGATACGATCAAGATAAATGGGCTTCAGACGGTTGCTCCCGTGGGAGTCGATACCGAGTTGGTCGGCCGTGATTAATACTTCCGCAATCACCGTGGCGTCGGCTTCAGGTACACCGGCTTTGATGAGCGCTTTTTCCATGAAACGTTCCATGGTCCTGAAATCAACCCATACTTCGTTCTGCATTCTTACTTTTTTTTAGGATATAACAGGTTAATGATAATGTTTTTATCGGCGGTTCCGCTAACGAAAAACATGGCCAGCCGGTAATCGGGCGGGCCAAATATTCCCCGGGCGTCGTTAGAAAATCCGTAGCCTTCAATGGGAATGCCCATTTCGCCCTGATCCAGCTTCTTGTTGTTGTTCTCGTCGTGAATAATGGCTACGGCATAGCTTCCCCTGGGAATACTGTCGAAGCTTACCGACATTTCGACACCCTTGATTTCGTGGCTGACCCCACGAAAAGCCTTGTCAGTGCCAAAGCCCGCCGCACGGTTGTAGAGGCCGATAAACAAACTGCCGCGGTAGGATTTGATGCCACGGACCAGAATCTTGAGCTTGCAGGTGGCGGGTGTACTCTCCGGAGGACGGGGCGCCACTCCGATGGGGGGCGCTACAATCACCGGTTGAATGATGATGGGCTCAACGATAACGGGTTTCACGATAATGGCCTGGGTGGTGTCCGCCGGAATCGTGGCCGCACTGTCTTGCTGGGCACGGGCGGTCAGCAGTGAAAAAAGGAAGAGTAAAAAAAGGCAGCAGTGTTTCACCATTATAATTCAATCTTTAGTCCGTCATACGCCAGTCTTACATGGCCGGGAAGCTCTTTTTCAACCTCGGCGTGGCAGCCCATCATGTGGCTTATGTGCGTTAGATAGGCTTTTTGGGGCTTTATTTCTTCAATCAATTCAAGGGCTTGTTCCAGGTTAAAATGGGAATAATGGGGCTTTTTTCGAAGGGCGGCCAGCACGACAACTTTCAGGCCATAAAGCTTTGACTTTTCCTCCTGGTCGATTGAGCTGAGGTCGGTAAGATACGCTACATCCCCGATCCGAAAGCCCAGCACAGGTAAACGATAATGCATCGCCTCAATGGGAATGATCTCCAGCCCGTTTATGCCGAATGGCTGTTTTCCAATGGTTCTCAACTGAAACTCGGGTACCCCGGGATAGGGATTTTCCGCGAAAGCGTATTCAAATTCTTTTATCACCTGCTCCTGAACATTTGGCTGGGCGTAGATATCAACCGGTCTTTTCTGAAAATAATTGAAGGCCCGGACATCATCCAGTCCGGCAATGTGATCCTTGTGACCATGGGTTAAAAGTATTCCGTCGAGCCGGGTAATGCCTTCCCGTAATAGCTGCTGACGAAAATCGGGCCCGGCATCAATCATAAGGCATTGTCCCTCAACGTCCAGGTATATGGAACTGCGCAAGCGCTTATCTTTGCTGTCAGCCGAACGGCACACGGCGCAATCGCAGGCTATCACCGGAACCCCTTGCGAAGTTCCTGTTCCCAGGAATGTTATTTTCATCGCGCTGCAAAGGTACAAATATTTTGAGTGTTGCAGCCATGAAACAGAGGTGTCAGCGACGTGCAATCGGATAATGGGCCGCAATGTGGGCGCTCTCCATTGTTAGTTGGAAAAAAATTTGTATCTTTAACAGATGTATTTAATTGGCGGATTCGTCGTCGGCAATGTTGCTTACCGGCTTACGATCCGTGCAAATTCGTAGTTAATATTCAGAAGTTATGATTCAGCAAAATGAAGTGTTTTTCCCTTCAAGGGCTCCTGGCAGTATCCCTCTATGGGCCGGTGTTTCGGAAGCTCAGTGGAAGGATCCCGCCTGGCAATTAAAGAACTCCATTCGAACAGTACAGCAATTGAAACAGGTAATTCGATTGAATGCATTCCAGGAAAGGGAAATCAGCCGTACTCTTCAGGCACTACGCAGGCAGGGTAAAGATCCGCTTCGGATAACACCGTATTATGCATCCCTGATGGATCCGGATCCCTTTCATCCCACCTTACTCCCGGGCGATAAGCAAGAAAAGAGGCTGGATCCGGTTTTCTGGCAAAGCGTTCCAACACCGGCCAACCTGCTTTTCCCCGACACGGGGAAGGAGGCAGCAATGGGGGAAGAGACCCGAAGCTTTGGCGCGGCCTATCAGCGATATCCAAACAGGGTGGCTTTGTTTGTGGCTGAAAATACAAGTTGCGCATCCTACTGTATCCATTGTCAGCGTGCGAAATCGCTGGATCGCTCGGTAGATGTCAATTCAACTCAACTCAAAAAGGGATTATTCTATATTTCGTACAATAAAAATATTAATGAGGTGCTGGTTACCGGCGGTGATGCGCTGATGATAAGCCATAAACGTTTGCAGTTTGTGCTTGAAGAGTTAAGCCGTATCCCTCATCTGCGTTCCGTACGAATTGCGACCCGCGTTCCTGTGGTTCTTCCAATGGCGATTACGGATGAGCTTCTGGAAATGATAAAAACCGCATCGAATCGCTATACCGTGGGCCCGGAAAAGTGTGTTTATTTCATGACACATATTAATCATTATAAGGAAATTACGCAGGAATTGGCAACGGCGGTCAAAAAGATAGGCTCCTACGGATTCACTATCCGAAACCAAACGGTTTTACTCAATCATGTGAACGATTATTATAAAACCCTGGCGGAAACTTTCCGCCGCATGTTTTGGATCGGCGTTCATCCATACTATCTGCTGCAATGTCATAAAGAAAAGGGGATCATCCATTTTATTACCCCGGTTCAGGTTGGGAAAATATACATGAAGCAATTACAGGGATGGATTTCCGGGGTCACGGTGCCCCGATATGCTGCAAATATTGAAGGCGGGGGAGGTAAGGTATTGCTGATGCCGTCGGGTCATGATACCTTAAATGAAGATACGGCGATTGATGAAAAGATTTCCGAAAGCTATGCCATGGTGGCTACATGGGATGGAAAAAAGATCTTTAAATATGAATCCCTGGGCCGTTCTACCTATGCTGAATATAGCAAAGCTGTGGCGATCATGGATAAATTTATTGGACGCAAAGGCGTTTTTCTTCCCAAAGTTATTATTGTTGATGGGCTGGGTAATCATTTGGAAACAACAAATCGAACTAAGTTGCCCGTACTGGAGCGCATTAAGAAATCGCAACTGCTGGGTTACGAACTTTATGATGAGGAGATGCCGCTGACAAATCCGGCCGATATCCACTCGATATTGGAACAGGAATTCGCCCGTTCCTCTTCTGGCCCAAAGGAGGATTCTTGACGCGCTCACTGCGGCAAAAAAATGTATTTTTGCAGTAAATACAGGAATTCATGTTGAAGGAAACCGATATTCTGAATGTGTCCGAAAATGCCAGCCGACTGATCGGTCAGGACTGGATGCTGATAAGCGCTGGAAATAGCGGGCATTGCAATACCATGACGGCTGCATGGGGCGGTCTGGGTTATCTGTGGAACCGCCCCGTCGCCTACACCTTCATCCGACCCCAGCGCTATACCTTTGGGTTTGTCGAACAGCATGAGATGTTTTCGCTCTGCTTTTTTGATGAAAAATTCCGGGAAACCCTGAATTACCTGGGAGCGGTTTCCGGACGCGATGAGGATAAAATTTTAAAAGCCGGACTGACCCCGCGGGAATTGCAGGATACCATTTATTTTGAGGAAGCACGTTTGGTTCTGATTTGCAAAAAAATATACCGGCAGGATATGGATCCCTCCGGCTTCCTGGATCCAGCCATACAAAAAGCCTATCCCCAAAATGATTATCATCGAATGTATATTGGTGAAATTGTGAAAACCCTTATCCACACTGATCTAACCTAAATACTGAGTTATGCCTGTTGCTGCGCTGAAATCCGCTTTCCTGAAACACCGGATCCAAAAAGAAACCTCCCAGTTGTCGCGTCAAAAAATGCTGATACCCTGGGATGACGTCCGCACAATCGGTATCCTGTACGAAGTGCCCGAAGAAGCCGACTATGTCAGGTTTACAAGCTACCTGAGCCAGATCCAGGCCGAAAAAAAAGAATTAAAGACATTGGGGCTCACAAGCTCTAAACTGCCTCCGCATTACTGTTACCCTCGCCTGGCCTTCGATTATTTTGGCCCCCGGGAGATTAACTGGTATGGAAAACCGGGCGGTCCCAAAGTGTCCGACTTTATCCGCAGCGATTTTGATCTTATCGTAAACCTGTCCCTTTCGGGGAATCGCGTCTTTGACTACATCACCGCCGTGTCGGCTGCCCGCCTTAAATGCGGACTTTACCGGGAAGAGGCCGTTTCCTGTTACGATTTCATGATACGCATGTCGGCCCCCGACCAGCCCGAAGAATTGATGACTCAGATTGTCAATTGGCTGAAAAATCTAAAAGCCTAAGTCCTTGCCGCGGGCTCTCCCGGCTAAAATGGCTTGCCTCATCAGTAAGAATGGGTAGATAGTTAATACCTTGTTAAGCGACATGAATGACTTTTTTTTCTTGCCGATTCCCAATAGATTTGTACAAAATACCATTCTATGAAATTTCGGCTACTATTCACATTGCTTACTTTTAGTGTTTTTTCAGTCTCCCTGCAAGCGCAGGTTTCCAACCAACAAGCCGGACGCACCAACATCGATGATATCTTCGGTGCCCATAAAATGATGGGCTTTACCTTTCACATGGAGAATAAAGCCGATCTAAACGCGGATCTGGCCCGTCGGATTTCGGTGGATCAGGTAAAACCTGCCGCAGATGGCGGCTATGATGTTAGAGCGTTTGCCAATAAGGCGGAGTTTGCTTATTTCCTCACCAAAAACATTCCCTGGGCTCGGTACGAGGGAACCCCCGGCAATAAGGCTTATACTATGGCCACAACCGTGGCTCAGATGAGTGCGTGGGACCGCTATCCGGTTTATTCCGTTTATCAGCAGATGATGATCAACTTTGCTTCCAACTACCCGACTTTGTGTAAACTCGACACCATCCTCGGTTCAACCGTGGCGGGGCGTCAATTGCTCGTGTTGAAAATTTCGGATAATGTGGCGGCGCGGGAGGATGAACCACGCTTCCTGTTTAAAAGCTCCATGCATGGCGACGAAACGACCGGCTTTATCCTGATGCTTCGGTTGGCCAATTACCTGCTGAGTAACTACGGGACCAACACCCGGATAACGAATCTGGTTAACAATATGGAAATCTGGATTTGCCCCCTGGCCAATCCGGACGGAACCTACAATCTTAGTGACAACACGGTGGGCCCCTATTCCTTTTCCAACCCGATTTCAACCCGCGAAAATGGAAACGGCGTCGATCTCAACCGGAACTATAAGGATCCGGATGCGGGCGATCATCCCGATGGTAATGCATGGCAGCCTGAAACCGTGGCTTTCATGAACCTGGCGGCCGAACAGCATTTTAACATGGGTGGCAGTTTTCATGGCGGTGCGGAGGTCATGAATTATCCCTGGGATACCTGGACGACGGGGCAAAACCCCAACGCAGATGCCAACTGGTGGGAGCGCGTGTGCAAAATGTATGTCGATACCTCGCGCCTGGTGGATGCTACCTACATGTCGGATACTTATACCGATGGTGTTACCGAAGGGGGCGATTGGTATGTGATCACGGGCGGGGTCCAGGATTATATGAACTATTTCCAGTATTGCCGTATGGTAACCCTTGAAGTCGACGGTTCGAAAACAACGGCCACCGAAAACCTCAACGCAGCCTGGAACCGTAACTACCGTGCCATACTCAACCTGCTTCAGGAATCGCTTTACGGTCTTCGGGGCATCGTTACCGACTCCTGCACCGGCCAGCCAATACAGGCCAGGGTTTTTGTCAATACCTACGATCAGGCAAACGACAGTTCCCACGTTTATTCGTATCCGCCCGTAGGCGATTATCACAAGTATCTTTCCGCCGGAACCTATAGCGTCACCTATAGCGCGCCTGGTTATGCTTCCAAAACCATTACCGGAGTTACGATCTCCGCTACCAGTGCTACTGTTCGTAACGTTCAGCTGACCCCGGTTTTGCCCGATGCGAATTTTGGTGCGGATGTTACCAGTACCTGCAGTGGAGTGGTGCAGTTTACCGACCTGACAGCCGGCGCCACGAACTGGTTGTGGAATTTTGGCGACGGGAATACGTCCACACAGCAACATCCTTTACATCAATATGCTACCAACGGAACCTTTACCGTTAGCCTCACCGTAAGTAACTGTAAGGGGTCCAATACGGAAACCAAGACCTCCCTGGTAAGTGTGAATCTGGCCACGGTTCCAGTTGTTAACGGCGCTTCCCGCTGTGGAGCCGGCTCGCTGACACTTAGCGCCAGTGGAACGGGAACTATTAATTGGTACGACGCACCGGACGGAAATCTGCTCAGCAGTGGATCATCCTTTACAACTCCGGTGCTGAGTACAAGCACAAATTATTATGCCGCCCAGGATTTTTCAACCCCCGGGGCTAAGGTCGGCAAAACAGACAGCGTGGGCGGAGGCGCCCTGTACAGCGGAACCACCTATTACCTGAAATTTGACTGCACCACAGCATGTACGCTTAATTCGGTATTGATCTATGCCGGAGCCGCCGGTACGCGTACTGTTCAACTGAAAAGCAGCACGGGGACCGTACTTGCCACCAAAGACGTTTATCTTCCGGCCGGTGCCAGCAGAGCTGAGCTTGATTTCGCGGTTCCCGTGGGCACTAATCTGAGACTTGCCGCCTTCGGTACTACGACCAATATGTACCGAAGCAGCGGAGGAATTACATTTCCTTATAACCTGGCAGGAAAAATTTCCATTACCGGGACCAATGCGTCTTCCATTCGTTATTATTATTTCTACGACTGGGAAATTGACCGCTCTGTCTGTTCCAGTGCTTCCGTTCCCGTTACAGCCACCATCGATGAGCTGGCGACGGCGGCCTTTACAAGTACGGCCGTTTCGACCACAGCCACCTTTACCAATACGTCGTCAAATGCTAACGACTACGCCTGGGATTTCGGTGATGGACAAAGCAGCACTCAAACAAGCCCTGTTCATACCTATGCCAGTGCCGGCACCTTCACGGTTCGCCTGATTGCCAGCAATGACTGTGGTAGTGATACAGTTACATCGGTATTAACCATCTCCACTACGGGCGGCCTCGCCGACGCAGCAGAGGCCGGGAGCATCAGCATTTATCCGAATCCGGCCAGCAGCGTCATAAACCTTTCCTTGCATACCGGAATCCGCGCCAACGGTCGTTACGAATTGATGAATATCGTGGGCGATGTGGTTCAGGCGGGTTCGCTACTGTTTTATCCGGAACGACCTTCCATCTCCCTTAATGTGCAATCGCTTTCACCCGGGATTTACTTTATCAGGCTGATGATGGGCGAAGCTTCCGTGATCCGGAAAGTCGTCATTCATTAAGTTGCGTGGAGTAAAAAAAAAGAGGCCGCCTTGCTGACGACCTCTTTTTTTTTGTTGGTTATTTCCATTTGGAAGCAACGTTCGTAAGGAATTCCTTCTTTTCCTCCTTAAGTTTTGGCATATCGAGCCCAAGGGCAAGTTGTGCCTTTTCTTTGGTGGAGAGGTCGGGCAAACCGTAAGGAATCTTTACGCCGTGACGGGTCAGGATGCTGCTTAGCAAGATCCGGGCTTCCTGTGCACGATCCAGTGAAGTAGCTAAAACACGCATACTTTCTACCGGCGAGTGGAAGCCGACCCCGTTTGACGAACTAACCCAATCCCAGCGCCACTGGGCACTCCGGATCAGATCATACACCGGCTTCAGTTCCTGTGCACCGGCGCCTTTTTCCAGGGCGATCTTGACGCCGTAATGACAGAGTACCAGGCTCTGCTCAGCCAACAGTTTCACCTGATAAATTTTGTTCTGACGTTCGTAAACGTCTTTGCGCATTTGTTCTTCGCTTTCGCGATGACAAACAAGACAGGATCCTGAAATGTTGTTCAGCGGACTCTGGATGTGATGGTCCGTGAACTTTATAGCGCCTTCACGCCGGTAGGGCATATGGCAGTCGGCGCAGGCTACACCGCGTTCCGCGTGAACACCGGTCATGAATACTTCATAGTCGGGATGCTGTGCCTTGAGTATGGGTGTTTTACTGATGCCGTGCTCAAAGTCTGTAAAAGCAATCTGGTTGTAGTACGACTCCATGGAATCGGCGCTGAATCCCTTGTCCCACGGGAAGGTCAGGTATTTACCTTCGCCTTTGAAATAGTACTCGACGTGGCACTGGGCGCAAACCAAACTACGCATTTCCTGATGGGTGGCCTTGTTGATGTCACGACCTTGACGCTGGAAGGCTTCAATCAGCGCAGGACGGCTGATGCGCAGGTTCATGGTTTTGGGGTCATGACAATCCTGGCAGCCGATGGGATTCACAATTTCCTTCCCCATATCGGCCCACTTCCCCTGATAGAATTTTTCCGGTCCAAGTTTATGCATCATCCGGGGCACGTCCGGACTCTTGCAGCTCCAGCAGGTAGCGGGTTGCGGAACACCGGTGCGCAGGATGTTCTTGATGTCTTCCACAGCGTGCATGTGGCCCCGGGCCTGGTTGTATTCACGTGAGAAGGCGTAGCCGGCCCACAGGGTTACCAAATGGGGATCTTCCGCTAAGAGGTCGCGCATCGACGATCCACCGTAAAGGCTGCGAAAAGAGGTGTCAGCAGTCTGCAAAAAAGTTTCGTACTCCCGGGGGTAGTTTTCGCCCCAAACAGCGTTGTCAGGCTCCCATTCGGCGATTTCTCTGGTCTGCTGAAAGTATAATTTGGACTCGCTGCGCCGGTCAATGATGGAGGCGGCAAAAAGCCCGATGAAGAACACGACGATGGCTGTTCCGATAAAAATCACCCAGTTGAGCCAGGGTCTTTTCTTGGTAGATTCTTGAATGGTTTTCATAGGATTTACGTTTAGCGGGAGAAATGTTGTTGGCGCAAATAGTCGTTAAGCCATTTTGGCGAAACGGACTCCAGGCGGGGAATAAGGGAAGAGGGGTAGGAGGCCAGGCTGTTGACCTCGCCGTGGGGGGTATTGCGGTGACAATCGTAACAACGGTGGCCTTTTCCGGTGCGGGAATTTTTGGCCGTGACCTCGGTGAGGCTTACCATACTTACCAAATCAGCATGGCATCGTTTGCAGTTTTCCTGAACAACATTCTGTCCGGCTTCCTTAATGCGGATAACCTGAGGCTCTAAGCGGAAGGTGAACATATACGAATGCCGGAGCCCATCCATCGCTTTGAAATAATACTTGTTGGCAACGTTGTTGTGTGGCACATGGCAATCGTTGCAGTTGGCAGCTTCCCGGTGACTGCTGTGAAACCAGGAGGCATACTGAGGATACATAACGTGACAGTTCACGCAGGTCGACGGTTCGTCGGATAAGTAGGAGGGTGCGTTGGACAATTGGATGGTCAATGCACCGAGCCCGGTTATGCTTCCCAATAGTACGATTACCGGTATCTTCCAGCGCTGGGGCGGAATAAAAAATTGAACGGCGGCTTTAAAATGGTCGGACAGTTTTCCTTTCATCGCCAACAAAGATAATCACGTGGGGATAAAATACAAAATGTCCGCCTCTTTTCTAAGCCTTGATCATCGTAAGCATCATCTTAAAGCGTTCTACAGCATTAACGGCGTGTGGAATATTGGCGGGCATAATGATGCTGTGACCGGCGGTCAGTTGAAAAGGATGACCGTTGATAATTACCTCAGCTTTACCTTCGATAACCTGAACAAAGGCGTCGAATGGGGCCGTATGTTCACTCAGGCGCTGCCCGGCGTCGAAGGAGAACAAGGTAATGTTTCCAACCGTTTTGTCAAGCACACGTTTGCTGATAATTCCGTTTTCGGAATAGTCTACTTCAGTTTTGAAGTCAAATACTTTGGCTGTTTCGAATGATTTGTTTTCCATCGGATTTGTATTCTTTAAGGAGGTGATAAAAGGCCAGACGCGGGGCGCGGAAGATCATGCGGGGGCCAGCATACCGCATGATCATCTGCACCTTTTCGCGCATGTCGGAATTGTAACAATGCACAGGACATTTTCTGCAGCTGGGCTTTTCTTCACCGAAAGGGCATTTGTCAAGCCGATCATAAGCGTAGTCAAGAATTTTTCTGCAGCTGGGGCACAGCGCATCCGCATGACCGCTAAAACCGCCACAGTACATTTCTACCATGAGGTAAAGGGTCTTTTTTTCGCGTTGGATGTATTTATTCGTCATGCACCAGGTGGGTATCCGGATTGTTATAAGACTATTAGTTAAGTTGTAATGGAGGGTTAAAAGGAAGCCTCCCCGGATGAACCGGGGAGGCTGAGGTGACTAATTCATAAACATTTTGATGTCATCATCAACTTCGCCGATACCGGCAATGCCAAATTGTTCAACCAGTACCTTGGCAACGCCCGGGGAAAGGAAGCCCGGGAGGGTGGGTCCCAGATGAATTTTCTTCACACCCAGGTAAAGCAGCGCAAGCAATACAATGACGGCTTTTTGCTCATACCAGGCGATGTTGTAGGCGATCGGAAGCTCGTTGATGTCGTTGAGCTGGAATACTTCTTTCAGTTTCAGGGCAATCACCGCAAGGGA
>CAZPDS010000003.1:0-288 GCA_964585485.1 uncultured Bacteroidales bacterium | reverse complement strand
ACGGGGAATGCCACCGATGTCGCCAAGCTGGAGCTTATTGTAGCGGTATTTGGCGCAACCAGCGGTAAGAATGACCGTGTCAGACGGCAGTTTGCTGGCGAACTGGGTGTAGTAATCGCGGTCTTTCATGCGACCATCGCATCCGGCCATAACGAAGAACTTCTTGATGGCTCCACTCTTTACAGCTTCTACTACTTTATCGGCCAGCGCGAAGACCTGCGCGTGGGCGAATCCGCCAATGATTTCCCCTTCTTCAATCTTCTGTGGTGCTTTGCAGGTTTTGGCCAG
>CAZPDS010000002.1:56896-87315 GCA_964585485.1 uncultured Bacteroidales bacterium | reverse complement strand
GGCTTTAGAAGTATTCCATAATTTCACCCTGATGCACGACGACATTATGGATAAGGCACCGATCCGCCGTGGCAAGGAAACGGTGTACCAGAAGTGGAACACCAATGTGGCCATTCTCTCGGGGGATACCATGTTTGCCAAAGCATATGAATATCTGCTTGAACTGGAGAATCCAAAGCTGAAAGATGTGCTGAAAATCTTTACGCAAACAGCTATTGATGTTTGCGAAGGTCAGCAGTGGGACATGAACTTCGAAAGTCAGGAAAAGGTGCTGCTGACTGATTATATTGCTATGATCCGCCTTAAGACAGCCGCACTTACCGGCACCAGCTTAAAGATCGGAGCCTTGCTGGCCGGTGCGGCCGACGAGGACGCTGATCACCTGGAGGCTTTTGGACAAGACCTGGGGATTGCCTTTCAGCTGCAGGATGACCTTTTGGATGTTTTTGGGGATGAGAAGAAATTCGGCAAAAAAACCGGAAACGATATCGCCACGAACAAAAAAACCTACCTCTACCTGAAAGCCTTCGAGCAAGCGAAAGGCTTTACAAGGGACCGGCTGACGTATTTCTTTGTCAACGCTACCCTGGATCCGGAAGCGAAGATTAAGGCCGTAACCGAAATATATACAAAACTTCACGTGAAAGCCGCTACGGAAAAGGAAATGGATAAGTATTACCGGAGTGCCATGGAGCACCTGAATGCGGTAAGGGTTGCGGAGGAACGGAAAGCAGAATTAAAAGCCCTGGCCGCGCAACTTATGAAGCGCGAGTTTTAAGCGTAAGAACCGACGGATCATTTAAACCCTGGTGTAGATTTACAGAAAATTTGTATTTTTGCACCATCATTGCCTCTTTAGCTCAGTTGGTAGAGCAACGCATTCGTAATGCGTAGGTCGCGGGTTCGAGTCCCGCGAGAGGCTCACATCATCCTTCGCATAGTGTGTTCAACGTGAAACACACCCGGTCTACCTTCCCCCCGATGGGCGGATATAGTTTACAAACCTTTAAAGTGATTCGTTTTATCGCCGGAAATTGCGTCCGCACGGCTTCGTTAATTCGGTGACCCAGGTGCTCCAGCAAACTGGAGGAAACGTTCATTTGTTCCCGGATGACTTCGTACACCTTTTGGTAATTCACGGTTTGCGACAGATTGTCGGAACGCTGTGCCTGCTCCGTGCTCACCTCAAGAAAAATATCTACAATGAATTTATTGCCGATGATCTGTTCTTCTTCAAAACAGCCGTGATAAGCAAAAAATTCCATTCCTTCAATTGATATTTGCGACATGATTGAATGTGTTTAATACGCGTTCAGGAATAAGTAAGAAGGAGTCGATCGTAGAATCCATTCTTCACGCATCCGTTTTTTTATCTTATAGCTTTTCCCTCACTCGTAGTAATAAATTCTTTTTACCCTTCGGCCTATCGAGGTGAGCACCTCGTAAGGTATGGTGCCCAGCTCGGCGGCAAACTCCCGCACGGTGTACTGTTCCGAAAACAGCACAGCTTCGTCACCTTCTTTTACGTTGAGCCCGGTAACATCCACCATGCACATATCCATACATATATTACCAATAATCGGAACGGCGTGGCCGTTGATGAACACCTTACCATGGCCGTTGCCAAGGCGGCGGTCAAGGCCATCGGCGTAACCGATGGGGAGAATAGCAATAGAGGAGGCTTGCTGCGCGATCCACTTACGGCTGTACCCCACGCTGTCTTTTTCCGGAATATCTTTTACTTGCGAGAGTATGGTTTTGAGCGTGCCAACGTTTTGCAAGGCTTGCTGTTCGGTGTCATTGCAGCCAATACCATACAATCCAATGCCCAGGCGAACCATGTCAAATTGTGCCTCCGGAAAGCGACTAATACCGGCGGAGTTCAGGATGTGCATCAGGAACGGCTCATCCAATGCCGCACGCAAAGTGTCGCACATGGTGCGGAAACACTGAATCTGCCGAAGGGTGTATTCATCCAGGGTCGGCTCGTCGGCCGTGGCCAGGTGCGAAAATACCGAACGTACTCTTAGGTTCGGTTCCTGTTTAAGCGCTGTAATTAAGGGCACGAGGTCGTTCGTTTGAAATCCCAGTCGGTGCATGCCCGTGTCCATTTTTAAATGGATTTGCACGGCTTCAGCCACTGTTCCACGTTCCCGTAAGGCTTGTTTAAGCAATTCTAAAATATGAAGACTGTAAATCTCCGGTTCCAGTTGAAAGCGAATGAGCAAATCCAGGCTTTCTTCCTCCGGGTTCATTACCATGATGGGGGTGGTGATGCCGGCTTTACGAAGCTCTACCCCTTCGTCGGCATAGGCTACGGTGAGGTAGTCCACGTGCTGAAACTGCATTACGTTGGCAATTTCAAAGCTTCCGCTGCCATAGCTAAAGGCTTTCACCATGGCCATCATCTTTACGCCGGGCTTCAGTTTCGAACGGTAGTAATTAAGGTTGTGTACCAGGGCATTCAGGTTAATCTCAAGAACTGTTTCGTGCGATTTTTGTTGCAGAGCCCGCGAAATTTGCTCGAATTCGAAGACGCGGGCGCCTTTTAGAAGTATGGTTTCATCGTGTAAGGAGGATACCGGAAAGTTCTTCAGGAAATCTTCCGTGCTTTGAAAGAAATCTTTTTGTACGGAGAACATCGGTGCGTGGCGCGAGATCACGGGGCCGATACCAATAAGCCGCTGAATATTTTTTTCCTGCAAAAGGCTGGCAACACTGGAGTACAGGCTGAGGTCATCCATCGAGCTTTGCAGAATATCCGAAAGAATCAGGGTTTTCTTTTCGTGTTGCTTTTGCTGATTTAAAAAGTCGAGAGCAATGTGCAGGGAGTTGATATCGCTGTTGTAACTATCGTTGATGATTGAACATCGGTTGATGCCCTCTTTCATCTCCAGGCGCATGGCTACGGGCGCAAGCTGAAGCATACGCCCGGCGATCAGCTGTGGATGATATCCCATATTTAGCATGACCGACCAGCAATGGATAGCATTTTCCACTGACGCATCATCCGTAAACGGAATCACGATTCCGATATCGTTACTCTTATAAAGGGCGCGGATGCGAGTACTCGTGGGTCCCTTCTCAACATTCGTGATTTGCAGGTCGGCCTTATTGTTACGGCTCCAGGTGAAAAATCCAATGGTGTTGGGCAACGCGGATTTAAAAATCCGATCTTGTATGTCGAAGTAATCGGTGCAGTAAATCAGGGTTTCTACTTTCGTGAAAAGCTTAAGTTTTTCCCCCACTTTTTGGGAGGTCCGAATGAAATTCTTATCGTGGGCCTGTCCGATGTTGGTAAAGATGCCAATGGTGGGTCGAATGATGGCCTGCAGCTTTTCCATTTCGTCGGGTTCGCTGATGCCGGCTTCGAAGATGGCCATTTCGTGCTCACGCCCCATTTGCCAGACGGAAAGAGGCACTCCAACCTGACTGTTGAAACTCCGGGGACTCCGGATAATTTTTTTATCCGGACTCAGCAATTGGTAGAGCCATTCCTTGATGATGGTTTTGCCATTGCTTCCGGTAATACCGATGACGGGCAGTTGAAAGTGCGCACGGTGTGCTGCCGCCAGCGCCTGCAAGGCCTTTAAGGTATCGGGCACCAGCAGAATGTTGCTGTCCGGACAGCCAGAAGAATCGTTTGGAACCTCTGAAACTACAAAATTGCGAACACCTTTTTCATAAAGTGTCCCCAGAAAATCGTGACCGTTGTGGCGTTTGCCCTTGATGGCAAAAAAAAGGCTGACGGGCGCTGCAGACAAGCTTCGGCTGTCGATAAGCAATTCTCTGATGCGTGCGTCCGGACTTGGTATTTGAAGGGCTTCGGCCCGGATGAGGTGGACTATGTCCTGAATGGTGTAATGCATAGGACTTCGGCGGTCGTTTAAGATTCCCGCGGTTCGTCGTGGGAAGGATTTTTCACCTTTAGCGGATTGGCGGTGAGCATTTCGTATTCGCGGCGCTGGTTCCAAAGGTCGATGGCCATGTAAATGGCGTGACGGAAAGATTCCGGGTTGGCTTCGTTTTTCCCGGCAATTTCGTAGGCGGTACCATGGGCCGGCGAGGTTCTGACATAGGGCAGGCCGGCGGTAAAGTTAACGCCCGAATCAAAGGCGATAATTTTAAAGGGAATCATCCCCTGGTCGTGATACATGGCCAGAATACCATCAAAATTTGAATAGGATGTAGCCGCGAAAAAACCGTCGGAAGGATAAGGGCCGAAAGCCAGAATGTTGTTTTCGGCCGCTTTTTTTAGTGCAGGAGCGAGTATCTTTTCCTCCTCAAATCCTATGACACCCCGGTCACCCGCGTGCGGGTTCAATCCCAGCACGGCGATTTTCGGACGGCTGATGCCGAAATCACGTATCAGCGAGTTGTTAAGAATGATGAGTTTGCGAAGTACATTTTCTGCAGTGACACTGGCCGCAATCTCACTGATGGGACAATGTCCGGTTACAAAGCCGATGCGGATCTTGTCGCTCACCATCATCATCATGTAATCATTGGTGTGAAACTTTTCACCCAGGTATTCGGTGTGTCCTTTGAAATCGAAGGTGGGGGATTGTATGTTCTTTTTGTTGATAGGCGCGGTAACCAGGGCGTTAATGTGCCCCTTTTTCAAATCTTCCACCGCCATATCCAGAGCTGCTACCGCCAGTTTTCCTGCGGCTTCAGACGATTCGCCCAGGTCAATTTTTACTTCCTGGTCGGTTACGTTAATGATATTGGCCCTTCGGGCAGGGGCGCCTTCGGCTTTACGGATGAGGTTAAAATTAAATTCATTAATATTTAGGGCTTTCCGGTGATAAGAGGCGATCTTGGAGGAGCCGTACACCACCGGGGTGCAAATTTCCAGCATGCGAGGCTCCATAAAGGTTTTAATGATGACCTCGTAACTAATGCCGTTGTAATCACCGTGGGTAATCCCGATGACTGCTTTCTTTTCTTTGTCGCTTTTGTCGGGGCGCTCGTTTCTGTCGGGCGTGTTATAATCGGAGGGCTGTTCCATTTCCATGATTTTTATGCAAAGATAGTGTTTTCCGGGCAGAAATCCCTAGGCCCAAAGGTCCGAAAACGACGCCGGAGGACGAATATCAAGACCCGCTTGCACGGCATGGGTAAAGAGGCATTCAACGGCATTACGGCCTTTTGCGCCCAAGCTCTGTGAATATTCGTTAACATATAATGCAATATGTGCCTGGCGCACATCCGGGCTCAAGGAGCGCGCATACTGGGCAACAAACACCGCGGATTCCTTTGGATGCAGGAGAGCGTAGTCTACACTGCGTCGCAGTATACGTTGCAGCTTTTGCTGAAGCGATGCATCAAGCAGACGGTTGACGATGAACCCGCCCAGCGGGATCGGCTGTCCTGTTCTTTGTTCCCACCATTGACCCAGGTCGGCAAGACACACCAATCCTTTTTCCTGGTATGTGAAGCGGTTCTCGTGAATAATGACACCGGCTTCGCAACGGCCGCTCAGCACTGCTTCTTCAATCTCCGAAAACACCATCATCTCTTTGTTGAAGGCCTGCGGATACGCAATCGACAGCAAGAGATTCGCCGTTGTATAGGCGCCCGGAACGGCGATGCGCAGAGGGTTGATTTCTTCCGGGAGTAAGGGTCGCTTACTGATCAGGAGTGGACCACAACCGCGACCCAGGGCGGCACCGGCATCCAGCAAGGCGTAGGTCTTAACAAGGTAAAGGGCAGCATGAAAACTTACCTTGCTGATGTCCAGTAATCCGTGGAAGGCCATATTGTTCAGGGTTTCCACGTCTTCAAACACCGGCTCAAAGCGCAGGCCCTCTGTGTCGATGCGGCGGTGCAGCAGCGCATGACAAATAAACGTGTCGTTGGGACAGGGCGATAGACCGATGCGAATGACCTCAGAGTTCATGTATGATCTCCAGCAAGAGGGCATTTAATGAACTAACAGCAGCAGGAATATCCCAGGGCTCCTCCTTTTTTGCGGTCACAAAATTGGATATGGACCGAAGTTGCAGACATTGTACGCCGGCGTTTTTACAGACCAGTAAAAAGGCCGCCCCTTCCATGGTTTCCACATCGGGCTTGCCGGTATGTTTATGGGCCTTGCCGGTAAGGGTATTCACGGTAATTCCGTAGGCACG
The DNA here is from genome assembly GCA_964585485.1 of uncultured Bacteroidales bacterium. Lineage (GTDB taxonomy): Bacteria > Bacteroidota > Bacteroidia > Bacteroidales > CAIWKO01 > CALGYY01. The sequence goes on along the minus strand of CAZPDS010000002.1, from coordinate 81,181 downwards.
GCTTACGGAATCAAGCGACGAGAGTATTGGGATGTTCGTGTTTTGAATCTTATTTTCCGTATCGAATCCGGGTAAGATATAATCTTCAGCCATGGGCATGGAGTACAGGGGCACGAACGCTGGCGACTGCGAAGATCCCAGGTCGGCAAAGCAATCGGAAATTACATTTACGCATTGTCCGATGGTGATTTTTTTATTGAAACTTCCGGCAATGCCTGCATTTATTACCAGAGAATATTCATGGAGGCCGCGTACTCTTCCCATATAAAAGGCTGTTGAAACCATGCCCGGTCCGGTAATCAGGATATCCAGCGGAAGCTGTTGCCACTGGAAGGATCGAACTTTGCCCACTGGAAGATCCTGAACCTTCAATTCATTGAGCAGGGGGCGAATTTCTGTGTGTGTAGCCGCTACAATAAGGATATTACGTAACTTCATAGGTCAAAGGTACAAAAAAAAGGGTGCCGCAAGGCACCCTTCAAAGGAGATGAATCTCTCCGGAAAAGGTTAGTGTTGAATGTTGGGAAGTTGAAGTCCGTATCCCTTCTTTTTGTCTTCAACTTTTAGCAGGAAAGCAAACAAAATAGCAAGAAGGCCAAAGCTCATGAAGATGATCATGGGCAGGGTATAATCGTAGGTATTCACGGTGGAGCCATTCACCAGGGAAGAACCGGTGATGCAATAGTTGTCAAGCACCCAGCCAATCAGCGCTGGAACGCCCATTAATCCCCAGTTCTGCACCCAGAAGATGAGGGAATAGGCGGTGCCCAATTGGCGTTCAGGGATGATTTTAGGGACAGAAGGCCACATGGCCGAAGGAACCAGGGAAAATCCGATGCCGAGCGCAATCATCAACAAGAAGGCAATAAACCAATGGTTCAGGAAAGGCACGGAGAACAGCAGGTGCACCAGGACAATGATCAATGCGCCAATTATCATAATGGTGGCGCCTTTGCCTTTCTTATCGTAAATGCCACCAAACAGCGGTGTAAAGAAAATAGTCCCGAACGGGAGAAGTCCGGGTAAGAGGCCGGCCCAGTAAGCATCTACACCAAATTTATTCACCATAAGATCGGTTGCGTATTTCAGGAAGGGGAATACGGCCGAATAAAACAACACGCAAAGAATGGCAATGTACCACCAACCTTTGTTGCCGATGATCTTCAGAATGTCGCGGAGCCGGAATTCTTCATCCGGTGCGGCCTGCTCTTTGGCAGCGCCCCTTACGGCGATCAACGATTTGTCGAGCTTGCGGTCCATGGTCATGTACATGAAGAAAGCCAGAATGCCGATGCAAAGCATGATCAGGCAAATGAGAATAGGGGAGGCCACATCACCGGTATACAGTGCTACCGGCAGGGAGGTGGAAAGCGCTAGAGCCGTTCCCAGTCGTGCAATAGACAATTGCATCCCCATGGCCAGCGCCAGTTCTTTTCCTTTGAACCATTTCACGATAACCTTGGAGGCTGTTATGCCGGCAATTTCAACGCCAACACCAAACACCGCGTAACCCAGGGCGGCCAGCATCACCTGGGCTTTCCAGCCAAAAAGCATGGCGCCATCCAGTGAATCGGTGGAAATGGCCCAGTACTTCAGGGCGGTTCCCGCAACCATAATGATGGCCGCGCCCATACCCGTGAAACGGATGCCCATTTTGTCGAGGATGATGCCCCCGATGATCAGGAAAAACAGAAATACATTAAACCAACCGTATGCGCTGGTGAAAAAACCGTATTCCGTATCTGTCCAGTGCAATTGATCGCGTATCAGGCCCTGCAGTGGAGCCATCACATCGGCCAGGTAATAACCGGCAAACATTGTAAAGGAAACCACCAGCAACGCGGCCCAGCGGGCGCCCCTGGATTCACTTAAAAGGGTATGAATTTTTTCGACCATGGATTGTGTGTTTATTTATGGGTGACAAAGAAACGAAATTTTATTTAAAACAGTTAAGGGATCCCTGAACGTATGCTGTTTTCAGCTTTTTTTCTCCGTGAAGATTTTTTTTATGATGAGCACGAAGAGGATGGCCGTGAAAAAACTGAAAGCGGCGTAAACAAGGGCGGGCTTTTGCATGTTGTTGTTTTGAAGAATGCTTCCGGCAATCAGCAGGGCCAGGGCGGTATTGTGCAGTCCGACTTCGATGCTGATGGTAAACTGATCACGGAAAGGCAATCGCAGCACGCGGCCGCTCAGGAAACCCGCGAGCATGGCCAGGATATTGAGGATAAGCATGGGGCCAATGATTAACATCCCTTCCTGTATATTAATACCCGTGCCACCACTGCCTTCATCCAAAAAGATCTTCAAGGTAAAAACCGTTCCCAGCAATACCGGCAGGATGATTTTCAGGGGCTTTTCAAGGATCGAAGCCGTCCGTGCGTTCAGGTGGCGCAGCCAGACACCCAGTGAGGCCGGCAGTATCGTGATGATAAAAATCTGAAACACGGTTTGCCCGAAGGGCAGCATGATCCGGTGCTGTTCGCTGAGGAATACCATCAGCGCCAGGTTGGTGAATGCCGGCACCGACAGTAAGGTGATAAAACTGTTGATCGTGGTCATTGAAATGGCCAGGGCCACATTGCCGCGAAACAAGTGCGTCACCAGGTTTGAAGAAGCTCCGCTGGCACAAAGGGAGACAATGACAACGCCTACTTTCATGTCGGGCGGCAAAGGGCTGAGAGCCGCGATGGTAAAGGCGATCAGCGGCACGATGAACAATTGTGTTCCCAGCGCTGTGAGCAAAGCCCGGGGGTGAACGAAGATGTTTCTAAAATCGTTGACCGTTAGCGACAACCCAATTCCCAGCATTATAATCGCCAAGACCAGGTTGATCAGCAGGTCTATCACCGAAAGTTCACCCATTTCTTAAAATCACGCTCGATTGACATGTCGGTTTCTATTTCAACCTGGCTATTCCTCCCGCCCATCCATGTGATTCAAGAATGGAAGTAACGTAATGTATACCAAGAGCAAACTGCCGGCTACAGATTCAGGATAAAATACTGCAGCATTTTTTTCAGGTCAGGACTGATGTTTCCCTGGGCGTGGTTATGGAAGGTGGTAAAATACACTGTTCCTCCATTGCCGGCACAGGAGCCGATATAATCGCCATGAGCCATGTGAGCCGGTAGAGCGCTGGCCGCGATGGTAATGGTTTGCGGATTGTTCGGATTGCCCGGCGGAATATGGCAAATGGTAACCCATTCCTGTTTTTCAAGTCCGGATTTGCTGGAGCCGGGAAAGGTCATACGAATGGCCAGTGGGCCGTACGTAACGGGGTCCTGTATCAGAACTTCCCAGGGCGGGGTGGCCAGTTCGAGGATGGTTTCCCAGCCGCCAAGGTCGTATTCAATGTCGATTGTGCTCAGTCCCATGTACGCCTGAATGTCGGCGGGCAGAATGTTGGCCGCGCTTACTGTGCCCATGGGTCCCAGCTTGTCGGAACACAACAAGGAATCGTCAATAAAACCACCAACATCAGGCGTGCAGCCTGTTTTTTGGTTGGGCATCAGCACGTGAGCCTGTTGACCCTTGGCATTTCCGTCACCCGTGAGGTATTCCACCGCCCAGTCAGAGGCATAAACGCTGCCGCCGCTGTTAACGTAGGTGAGCAAATTCTGGTATTTGTTGCCGTCGAGGGCTTCGCTTTTCCCGCAATTAAAAAAGATCCCGTCAAAATTGTTCAGGGTGTTGTAATTGTCAAGATCGGCAATGGTTATTTCTGTAGCGGCGTAGCCCAAATCGTTGATGATAATGTCCTGAATATTGTCGAAGGAGCCGGCAATATAGGCCAGTGCACCAACCTGCGTAAGTTTAATTTGGCCATCGGGCACGGAAACGGCTTTTCCCTCAGGAACCGTGATGGTGGTCATGCTGCGGAAGATGTTGCCTTTGCCGGATTCGATGTAGAGGGGATGCGTACCGGACGGGACTTCCAGGTTGAAATCGCCCTGCAGGTTAGAGTAGGTCAGATAGATTTCACCGTTGACATCAACGAAAACCGTGGCCATGGGAATGGGAGTGGTTCCGTTCATCGCAACGACCTTGCCGGTGATAGTGCCCAAGGCTACGGCATCTTCGGGCGTATCTTTTTTGTTACAGCCTGGGGAAACCAGCAATGATACGCTAAAAAGCAGCGTAAACAGGAAGAATAGGTTTTTTTTCATGTGTCGGATTTTTGATGTTGATGTAATTAGCGGGTAAATATAGGACAATTCACCTCAAAATTCAATTGTTTAACAAATCAATACGTTTTTTATTTTTCGCTTCCCTTCAGGATTTTATCGTATTGGCTCTTGTCTGAAAGGATTTCCACGGCTTTCAGAATGCCCCGGTCGCTGTTCAGTGAGCCTTCTATACGTCCGCGCTGATAATGATAACGCGGAATGATATAGGCTTTCAGGAGTTGTTTGATCTGGTGCTGATATTTGCTCAGGTCGGCTTCCTTATCATGCATCATTTTCACCTTCAGGGCTTCGTATTCAGGCTTGATGGCCTCAAAATAGTTTTCTTTTTCGGCTTTGGTTTTTAATTCCTCCAGGGCTTCTTCGCTCTCTGTTTTATAATCGTATTCTTTGTCTTTCAGGAAATACAGGAAATCAGTATAAACCTCCTCCGAAATTTCAAAGGTCCGGGCCGGGGCAATGGTCGGGTGAGTGCGGTAAAACAGCGTGGCATAGTCGAAGATAAGCAGTCTTTCGGCCAGGGTGTAGGCTATGTTACTGAATTCTTCCGGCTTCACCTCCAGGTCGGGTTCGATGCCGCCTCTGTCATAAACAGTACGACCATTCCGGGTCTTAAAAGCCGTCAGGAGGGAGTCGGGCGATTTCAGCGCCTTACCGTTATTGTCCTTATGGGCGTAGTCGAGTTCCTGAATGCAGCGTCCGCTGGGGATGTAATACTTGGCCACGGTCACTTTCATTTCAGCGTTGTAGGTTAGCGGAATGATATTCTGCACCAACCCCTTGCCATAGGTGCGCGTTCCTACGATCACCCCGCGGTCGAAATCCTGGATGGCCCCGGCCACAATTTCGGATGCGGATGCGCTGCCTTCGTCCACCAGAACCGCCAGCGGAATTGCGAGGTCGAGCGGGGCGTTCAGTGTTTTGTGGTAATTGTTTTTATCCTGGAGTTTGCCTTTCGTGCTAACCACCACCTGGCCTTTTTCCACGAAGATGTTCACAATATTAACGGCCTCGTTGAGCAATCCGCCGCCATTGCCGCGCAGATCGATAATTACACCGTGCAGGGTGTTTTTTTCGTTCAGGGCCACAAATGCATCGCGAACTTCCTTGGCCGCATTTTGCCTGAATTCGCTAAGATTGATGTAGCCAATGTGATCGTTGACCATTCCGTAAAACGGAACATTGTTTACTTTAATTTCCTTACGTGTAATGGAAAGTTCCATCGGTTTGGCCGTGGTGTCGCGCAGCACCTGAATCATAACTTCAGTATTGGGTTGTCCTTTCAGGGCGGTGCTGACATCCTCGATGGATTTGTTTTTCGCTGATTTGCCATTGATTTCAACAATACGGTCGCCGGCTTTTAATCCGGCCAGGTCGGCCGGAAATCCTTCGTACGGCTCGGAAATATAGACCCAGTTTCCGCGTTTCTGGATGCCGGCTCCGATACCCCCGTACTGTCCGGTGGTCATGAACTTGTAGTCTTCAATTTCCGACTCAGGGATGTACACCGTGTAGGGATCCAGTTCTTCGAGCATAGCGTCGATGGCGACTTTCATGAGGTGGCCGGAGTTCAGCTCGTCAACGTAGTTGAGGTGCAGTTGCTTGTATAGCGTAACAAAAACGTCGATATTTTTGGAGATTTCAAAATCGCTTTGACCGGTTTGGGCCTTCACGCGAACAGGGAAAGCGCTAATCAGCGAGGCAATCAGAAGTACCGTCAGGGGTTTCAGTATGTTGTTCATTGGATAGATATTCGGTTCAAAATTATTTCAGGGAACGGGGTCGTAACCGCTGCCACCCCAGGGATGGCACGACAGTATTCGTTTCAAGGTAAGCCAGCCACCTTTAAAGGGTCCGTGTTTTTTCAGCGCCTCAATCCCGTAAGCCGAGCAAGTAGGCGTGTAGCGGCATGAAGGTGGGAGGAGGGGCGAGATCGACATCTGATAAAACCGGATTAAAGCAATAAAGAGGTTAGCCAGCAGTTTTTTCATAGGCGTTTTGCAAACGCTGTAAAAGTAATAATATTTTGCTTTCCAATTCGGTGCTGCTTTCGTTGCCGGATCCGGAGTATATAAGGCAACATTCACAGGCGCGGCCCGAGGCAGCCAGGCGGGGAATCAGCACTTGTTTTTGCCGGCGATAGGCTTCCCGGATGCGCCGGCGGATCGAGTTTCGACGTACGGCCAACGGAAATCTTTTCTTGCTGACGGTAATCAGAATTCGAAGGGGCGTTTCTGCGGGCTCTGTGGGTTCTTGCCAGAGCACGCGAAAAGGTGCTACGTGAAAGCGATGGCCCGTCGTGAAAAGTTGATCAATGGAGGGCTTATAACACAAGCGCTCGTTTTTGGGAAATGTAGGCATGAAAAACAAGGCGGTGGCCGCACTTATTTTTTGTTGTTTTTTGCAAGAAACTGATCCAGAGCCATGGTCATAGATGGTGCCTTTTCCGTGGGCGCGTGAACGGTTACCTGCAATTGTTTGTCGTCCGCTGCCGCTGCTGTTGAGGTCCCAAATACAGCAATCATTGAGTCTTTCTGGTCGAAGTCCGGATAATTGTCATAAACCGACTGAATGCCAAACGGACTAAAGAAAACGAGCATGTGAAAATCGTGCAGATTGAGGTCCGAAATATCCCCGGAAACGGTTTTGTATATCACGGCCTTGGTGAAATTAATTTTGTTGCTCGTAAGCAGTGGCAGAATCTCGTGGCGAACATCTTCAGCACAGGGAAGAAGAAATTTTTCCTGGGCGTGCTTTTTAATAATGGGCAATAATTCAGCGGGATTTTCATTCCCGTGAAAAATCTTCCGTTTCCGGAATTGCACATACTTTTGCAGGTAGTAGGCCGTGCTTTCGCTAATGCAGAAATACTTCGTGGTGTCGGGCATCTTGATCCGCAGTTCTCCGCACAGTCGAAAGAAATTATCCACGGCGGTTTTGCAGGTGAAAATGATGGCTGTGTAGTCCGGAATATTAACGCGTTGCCTTCTGAATTCCGATGCCGTAAAGCCTTCTATGCGGAAAAGCTTGCGGAAGGTGATATCCAGGTTGTGTTTTTTAGCCAGGCTGTAGTAGGGCGATTTTTCATAATCGACCGGCTGTGGCTGAGAAATGAGTATTTTTTTAACTTTCAACGCTGCGCCCTTTTTGAATTATAAAAAAAAGAAAATCATAAGTAAGTGGTCGGAGAACAAATCTTACAACCAATCATTTATTAATTTTCCAACAACAAGAATAGGTAGAATTTCGACGGTGCAAAGATACAAAAATAAATAGAAGCGTGAAAACTTTGCGTTGGATAATCCGACCATGAAATTTCGTATAAGTCTGTAAAGCAGAAACAAAATCAGACAACCCACACTAAGGAAAAACACCAGTGAGGCATATTCTTTTCCGCTTACCAGGAGAGCCAGGCTGACAGGTAACAGGAGGATCCCTGAAATTTCGTCCATGACCAGTGAATTGATCAGGTAGGTGTGGGTGACTTCGCGCGTGGAGAAAAGGCGTGAAAGTAACTGGATTGTCATCATCCGCAAGAAATAAAATAGTGCGTATCCTCCAAGGATGAAGAAAAATAAGCGGGGGTTCAGCCAACGCTGAGCTGGCGAAGCAGCTATGACAGAGGCTAACAGATAGATCAAAAGGCCATAACTGAATAGTTGCAGGATTAACAGGGGCGGTGTGATCCGGTCTTTCATCAGATTGCCTTCGCGCACCAGTATGGAAAGATGACGGGGCCGGAGAAAGGCATTGAGGATCTGGTCGAAACGTCGCAGAAAGGCCACCCTCGCTATCACCAGCAATATCACACAAAGACTGAAAATCCCTAACAGCCAGTCTGGAGAACCCACGAATACAGGTTTCGGATCCTGGCCCCGGGCGTTGAGTTCATGGGGCGACAAGAGCGAGGTGCAGTATACATTGCTGTCGGCTAACTGCAACTGATGGATAGAATGCGGTGTGACGCTGTCGCAGATCCCCGTAATTTTTCCATTGCTGATGGAAAGAACCGCGGCTTCATCTTGCCGGCCGATAAAGCCCTGTAAAAAGCCGGGTTGGGTCGACGGGAAAAGATAGGGATTCTCGGATATGGGCCGTCCGGACATGCGGTTTTTTTGCAAAATTACACAAATTGATGATACCTGCCCATACGTCCCCGTGCCTTACAGGCAATGAAAAGTTTTGAAGGCCTGCATTTTTTGATGTTCACACAGCACAGTTTAATGTAACTTTGCACCACTTCTTTTGTCCGCTCCATGTCTGTAAAAAACACCTTTTCTAACCGGGCTTATGTCGTTGGCTTGATTTTCATTGCCATGGGGTTGGTGTTTATTATCCGCCTTTTTTTTGTACAGATTATCGAGGATCGTTATAAATCTTCCGCCGAAAACAATGCGCTGCGCTATATTACCAATTATCCGGCCCGGGGTATGGTTTACGACCGCGATGGAAAAATGCTGGTGTTTAATGAAGCCACATACGATCTTATCGTCATTCCGCGTCAGGTAAAACCCGGATTTGACACCGCCAGTTTATGTGAGATAGTCGGAATGGAGATGGCTGATATGACGAAGAAGCTAGAGCTGGCACGCAAATACAGTAGCTATCTACCCTATATTATTGATGAAAAACTTCGCACCGAGACCTACGGTATTTTGCAGGAACAGTTAGTCAAGTACCCCGGGTTTTACATTCTCACACGCACTATCCGTAACTATCCGAATCCCATTGCGGCCAATATTCTGGGGTATATCGGTGAAGTGACGCCGGATAACCTTAAAGACGATTCGTATTATCGGCCGGGCGACTACATTGGTGTGAGCGGTATTGAGAAATCGTATGAAAGGGAACTTCGCGGTATCAAGGGGATTAATATTATGATGGTGGATGTGCATGGGCAGGACAAGGGTCACTATATGGACGGTAAATATGACCGGGAACCGGTTGCGGGAAAAGACCTCTACACCTCACTGAACCTCGAACTGCAGAAGTACGGTGAAGCTCTGATGAAAGGCAAACGGGGGAGTGTTGTGGCCATTGAGCCGGCTTCCGGTGAGATTCTGGCACTGGTCACCAGTCCGAGCTATGATCCGGCTCTGATGGTGGGCCGCGATCGTGCAAAAAATTATTATGCCTTGTTGCAGGATAAGAACCTCCCCCTCTTTAACCGGGCTCTAACAGGTAAGTATCCTCCGGGCTCTACCTTCAAGCCATTGGTGGGCCTGGTGGGCGAGCAAATGGGGGTGCTGACTCCTTCCATGCGCTACCCGTGTGCAGGCGGATTTTCCCTGGGTGGCGGAAAGAAAGTGGGCTGCCACCCCCACGCCAGTCCGCTGGATTTTGAAGAAGCCATCCAGCACTCCTGTAATGCCTATTTTTGCAGGGTTCTCAAGACGAGCATCGACAATAATCACTTTCGTAACCAGCGTGAAGCCCTGACGCAATGGCGTAAACTGGTGATGAGTTTCGGATTGGGTCAGAAACTGGGTATCGATCTTCCCAATGAGTCGTCGGGCAATATTCCCACGGCCGACTATTACGACAAGGTTTTTGGAAACAATCGCTGGCGGGCCCTCTCTATAATTTCGATTGGGATTGGCCAGGGCGAAATTCAGCTTACCCCGCTGCAAATGGCGAACCTGGCGGCTATTATTGCCAACCGCGGTTATTTTTACACCCCCCATATTGTCCGGGCCATTGGTGCAAAAGATAGACTGAATCCGCATTTTACCCGGCGCCGTCAAACGGGTGTCGAAGCCCGTTATTTTGATCCGGTGGTGGCTGGGATGTTCCGCGTGGTGGAAGCCGGTACGGCATACAACGCCAGGCTGGAGGGGATTCAAATGTGCGGCAAAACCGGAACTGCACAGAATGCCGGCAAGAACCACAGTATCTTTATCGCCTTCGCCCCGAAAGATCATCCAAAAATTGCCATTGCCGCCGTTGTCGAGAACTCCGGATATGGTGCTACCTGGGCGGCTCCAATCTCATCCCTGATGATCGAGCAGTACCTGAAAGGGAAAGTGGAGCGCACAGAAATGGAAAAAAACATCATGGAAAGCAAACTGAGCGAATAATGGCACGGAGAGAACAACGCAGCGTATTGGCCAATATTGACTGGTGGATTGTCCTCCTGTTTGGATTGCTCATGTTTACCGGGCTGTTCAATATATACGCAGCCGGCTACGATGAAACGCGCCCGGCTCTGTTCGATATCGGCACCGTGTACGGGAAACAACTGATGTGGATCGGGATGGCCTTGCTGCTTGGATTCATTATCATGATTCTCGATGCCAAGTTTTTCAGCACCTTCGCCTATGTGATTTACGGTCTCACAACCATTACTCTCCTGGGGGTCCTGGGCTTTGGCACCGAAGTCAACGGCTCCAAATCGTGGTTCGTGATTACCGATACCATGCGTTTTCAACCCGCTGAGCTGGCGAAGGTTTCGACAGCCTTGGTGCTGGCCAAATTTTTGGGCAGCAGCTCCAACCGGATAACGGATTTCCGCTCGCGTATGATCGTGTTTGGCCTTCTGATGACCCCGATGCTGCTCATTTTGCTGCAAAATGATACAGGCTCTTTTCTTGTTTTCTTTGCCTTTATCTTTGTGCTCTACCGCGAAGGACTCTCAGGTAACGTCCTTATTTTTGCTTTCCTGCTGATCGTCATGTTTCTGTTAACCTTGCTGCTTAATAAACTGATCATCATCGGTGTATTGGCTGCTGTCGCGGTTTTGCTCGGCTTTTTTATCAAGCGAAACCGGAAGAATCTGACGGTTCTGTTTGCTGTTTTTGCCCTATTGATCGGCATGACCTACGCCGTGGGATACATGTACGAGAAAGTGCTCAGTGATCATCAGAAAACACGTATCGATGTGTTACTGGGCAAACAGAACGACCCCCGTGGTGCGGGCTACAACCTGAATCAGTCAATGATTGCGATAGGTTCGGGCGGTTTTGCCGGCAAGGGTTTTATGAACGGAACCCAAACCCGGTTTAAGTTTGTTCCGGAACAAAACACCGATTTTATTTTCTGTACGGTGGGCGAAGAGTGGGGCTTTCTGGGCGCCGCCTCCCTGGTGGTAATTTATGTGCTGCTCCTTTTGCGCATTATTGTCCTGGCCGAGCGGCAACGCTCCAATTTTAGCCGTATTTATGGATACGGCGTTGCTTCGGTTTTAAGTTTTCATGTGTTGATTAATATTGGGATGACCATCGGACTGGCGCCCGTGGTGGGCATTCCGCTTCCCTTTGTCAGCTATGGGGGATCCTCCATGTTGGCCTTCTCCATCATGCTGTTTATTTTCATTAAGCAGGACGCTGTACGAATGCAAATACTGTAGTGCTTAACGGGGCGTGAGCCAGGAGGTGGGATTTTGGACAAGTTTACCTTCCCATACTTCAAAATGCAGTTCCGTTTTCCCGTCCTCAGGATCCGTGGCAATGGTGCCAACGCTTTGCTTGGTGCTTACCTTGCTTCCTTTGGAAACACTCACAGAGATAAGGTTGGAATAGACGGTAAAAAAATCACCATGACGAATAATAACCACTTTATTGGTTTCCGAAACGCTGACAACATTCACTACCGTGCCTCCGAAAACGGATCGTGCTGTGGAGCCGTGGGAGGTGGAAAGGTCAATGCCGTTGTTTTTAACTTTGATGCCAGCCAGTACAGGGTGATCGTGTTCGCCGAAGTAGGAGGAGATAACCCCGGCAGCGACCGGCCAGGGCAGTTTCCCGCGGTTGGAGGTAAAGTTATCGGAAATGAGCTTTTCTTCTGGTGTTAGTACATTCTTCACGTTTGTACCCGTTACCGTGGTGTTCGTTTTGGTGGAGCTTTTCTTGATTTCTTCCGCAATGATGGCTTCTATTTTCGACTTTAGCTTGCGGGCTTCGGCCTGCTTGGCGTCCAGCGTTTTTTTAATCCGGGCTTCCTGGTTTTTCAACTTTTTCAGCATGGCATCTTTTTCCTGCTTCTCCCGGTCAAGCTTCGCTTTGGCCGCTTCATTGTCGTTCTGCAAGCCCACTTTTTCAATCTTCTGTGTCTTCAGATTTGTTACCCGACGCTGAATATCGTCGGTAACGCTGACGATTAAACCCGCCTGTTTCTTTCGGTAATCGGAATACTGCTTGAAGTATTGAATGCGATGAAACGCCTGGTTGAAGTCCTCGGCCGAAAACACGAACAGCAGCCGGTCGTAGGCGTTTCGCATTTTCCATTCGTGGTAAATAATCCGGGCATATTCTGTCTTTAGCACACGAAGGTTGGTTTGCTGAGTGAGCAGCATCTCATCGTTAGTGCGAATTTCATGGGTCAGGCTGTCGATGCCGTCGTTGATCTCGTTGAGCAGCGCTTCCCGTTTCCGGATCTGTGAACTGAGGAGGTTTAACTGATTTACAGAAACATTCTTATTTTTTCTTGTTTCCTCGAGCAATTGACGATTATAGGCAATTTCATCTTCAAGTTTCTTTTTTCGGGTTTCCAGTTTCGCGCGGGATTCTTTGTTTTTTTGCGCCACACTTACCACCCCCGCCATCATACACACGAAAACCGCCAGCATCAGCATGCTGAGAAAGCGGGTATGGGATCGGGGCGCACAGCGTTTCTGGCGTATCATTGAATTATTCTTTGGGGGCACCTTCCCGGGCCCGGGTATAGTTGGAGGGAATTTTGAAATTCAGCGCACCTCCCTGGTTGATCACTACCTTGGTAAATTCCAGCTTGACGGCAATGCGCTTGGCATCCGTTATTTCACAGTGCATACTGAAGGGAAAGCGCTGGTCTTCTACAAGATCAAAATTTCCATACGTGGCTTCGAATTTCCTGTTTTCATTTTTTACTTCCTTCATAGACACCCTGACGATTTTAAACGTGAGCGGATCCAGCCAGATATCTTGTATGAGCACCCGCTGCTCTTCACTTTCGTCGCGCACATATTTTTTTAGTTTGCGCCGACCGATGGTGGTCAGCTTATACTGACGTCCGTCGGCCTGTGCCTTGAAAACATCGTTGTCGTAATAAGAGAAATCGTTACCCACGATCAAGGATTGCAAAATATCGAAATCGAAATCAATATTGAACAGTTTGCGCACATAATCGAAAGTTCCAAGAAAATAAGTGTTGTTGATCCGGTTCATCATCTTGGCGCTGTCGGGAGTAATGAGGAAGCGCGCAGCTTCCAGACCGAATTTACTGATGGATAACCAGATTACGCTGTCGCGCAATATGGTGATGGCTCCGGAAAAGGTTTTGTTATCGTTATCGAGCTCGGCCTCCACGTCGAACTTTGCCGACAGGGTCTGATAATGCAATTCGTTTTTCTTAAGTTCCTGGAAAAGATAATCGGGCCCTTGCTCTTTCAGTGGCGGAACAATTTCCCTGCGTTTAGTGAAGCATGCGCTCAGGGTCAATAGAAGTAAAAGAAGTGGAATGAGTTTTCCTGCGTTCATCGGTTTATTTTTCGTGCCAGGTTTGCGTATTGATTTTTTTTATCAGAACCTCGCTGGAAGCGCCGGCATTCTTAGCTTTTTGCCAGTATTCCAGGGCCTTTTCACGGTCGCCAAGTTTAAACAAAACATCGCCGTAATGTTCAAGTATGGCGGGATTGCTGGCCCCCCCGTGGGTCAGTGCCTGTTCCAGCATCTGACGGGCTGGTTCATATTTTTCCTGCATAAAGAGCACCCAAGCATAAGTGTCTTCGTAAGTGCCTACGTTGGGGGCTAATTTGATGAGCCGGTGGGACAACTCTTCAGCACGGCTCAGGTTTTTTTTCTGCAACGCCATGAAGTAACTGTAGTTGTTCAGCAGGAAGGTGTTGTCGGGTTCCAGTTTCAGCGCCTTTTCATAATACTCGAAGGCAGGGTCCGGTTCCAGTTGCATGTAATGCGCTTCAGCAAGGTTGGCGTAAAATTTCATTAGCAGATTGGTTCCGCCAGCAAAGGGCAGCCCTTGTTTCAGAACTTTTATGGCCGCCGGGTAATTCTTTTGGCGAATATTGGCAAATCCATTATACAAATATGGTTCGGCTTGTTCCGGAAAGAGTTCCATTGCCAGCGCGCTTTCGCGAAGCAAGCTGTCTGTCTGGCCCAACGCTGACTCCATGTACATCAGTTCTTCCCATACAGCATAGCGGTTCGGGTCTAGCTGAATCACCTTACGGAAGACGTCAGCAGCTTCAGCCGTTCGTTTTTCGCGGTTCAGGAAATCGCCGTAAATCGACCAGGCCTTGGCTTCTTCCGGGTGCACCGTAGTGGTGATGCTGCATAAGGTATAGGCTTGCTCCAGTAAAACAGCATTGTTTTCTGAATGCTGAAAATATTGCAGTAAAATGCGGATTTTGGTGTCAATCTCAAGTTCAGGGCTCGAGAATGCCAGTTTTAATTCTTCGAAGGACTTGTCTTCCTTACCCTGCATCTTGTAATAGTCTGCCAGCGAAATATGAACGTAAGGGTCGGTGGGGTTGTTTTTCAACAGCTGCCCGTACATGTTGAGTCCCTTGAACTCATTGCCTGTTGTGAGGTAGAGGTCGCCAAGCAGAATCATGTACTTATCTTCGGCGGGAAATTCCTTCACCAGCTTTTCAATTTCTTCGATTGCTTTATTGGGCTTGTTCAGTTGCATCCAGAGCTTCTCTTTCTGCATTGAAACATCTTCACTGATTCCAAAATTCTTTTCAATATCATCATAGACTTTGATGGCCTCAGAGTATTCTCCATCCATAATAAAGATATCGGCAAGGTTAAAGGCGTAATCGGAATGTTCGGGATGCTGGCCGTTCAGCTGTGCCATCGTTTTTGCTGCCCCGCTGTAGTCGCGGAGGTGAAGGTATATTTTTGCCTGGAGGAGCTGATACCATTCGTTTTCAGGTTCCACGCGTACCGCCGCCGAAATCATATCCAGCGCTTCTTTGTGCTGCCCTTTTCCGGTCAGAAGGTTCGCGGTTTCATACATGGCCGGCGCGTAATTATTGTTCCGCTTCAGACACTGTGAAAACAGACCCAATGCTTTGTCAACATTGCCTAAGGATTTCTCACGATTGGCATCAATAAACAAAGCGGTGAGCTGCAATTGTTCGGCCTGTGTGAGTTTGCCAGAGGGGTCTTTCTTTTCCACCGTGGCTGTGCGCGACGAAGTTTTACAGGAAACCGCCGATAACAGGGCGATCCCGATCAAGAGTCCGCACCATGCACTGTTCCGGAAGCTTCGTTTCATGATCATTAGGGGTAAGGTGTTTTCGAAATAGAACGAAGATTAACTTAAGCTGGTATAGTCGCCAATGCTGTCTTCGTTGTGACGGCCACGATAATCCACATAGTTTCCGATCATGGAGTTGTCAATATTCACATTAATGATGCGGCTGTTGGTTTGTATGATGCTGTTTTTTACTACCGAGTTTTCGATGCAGCTGTTTTCGCCTACCGATACATAAGGCCCAATGATAGAGTTCTCGATGAGCACATCTTTTCCAAGGCAGCATGGTTTATTAATAATGGAATTTATAACGCGGGCCGAGGGGTGGATCAATTCATCCTCCGGAGCAAATTCCAGGATGCGTCGGTTGGTATATACCGTGGCGTTTTTGTTGCCGCAGTCCAGCCATTCTTCCACTTCATCGTACGTAAACTCGGTACCTTCTTTCATCATGTTCTCCAGGGCATCGGTGAGTTGGTATTCGCCGCTTTTCATCACCTTATGGTCGATCAGGAACTGCAGTTGCTGCTTAAGATAGGCGCCATCGCGGAAGTAGTAAATTCCAATGATGGCCAGGTCGCTGACAAACTGTGCCGGCTTTTCAATAAAGGCGTTGATTTTTTTGTCGGCATCGGCCTTGATTACCCCAAAGGCACTTGGGTCTTCAACCCGATGAGCCCAGATGACACTGTCACGATTCTCGTCAAGACGGAAATTCGCACGGAACAAGGTGTCGGCAAAGGCAACTACCACAGGGCCTCCAAGTGAATCGGCCGCACAAAGGATGGCGTGCGCCGTTCCCAGCGGTTCGTGCTGGTAGTAGATCTTTCCGGTAGCTCCCAGGTCGGAGGCAATGCTTAACAAATGATCTTCCACTTCCTTCCCAAAGTCGCCCACAACAAAGGCAATCTCTTCCAGCTTCCCTCCGGCAATCCGCGCAATGTCTTCGGCCAGCCGTTGAACAATTGGCTTTCCGGCTATTCGTATCAAGGGTTTTGGTGTGGTCAGCGTGTGAGGACGCATTCGCTTGCCCATCCCGGCCATAGGTATGATAATCTTCATGCTACCTTAAAATAAGCCGCAAAATTAATCAATATTTGAATGCCCCCGGCAAGCATGGCCGGACATGTAAGCCAGATCGGGGAGCCTGTCTTAGGAAAACTTCTCAAGATTCGCGTATTTATACGGTTTCCGGCGTTCAGGGATTGTAATTATATTTGTCCGGCCGGAGAATTTCCCGCTCGGTTTTTTCATGCAATATACCGGTTTAAATTGTCGTTAAGCAAAACGGACGGGGAAGCAAATCCCAAATACAAACCTCAAACACATACCCCTATGAAAGCAAATCTGTTTTTCCGTTCCGTCCTGCTCGCCTGTCTGGCCTGCGGGCTTGTTCTCTCTTCCTGTAAGAAGGACGACGACGACGATGACGATCCTCCAACCACCAAGTACCAAAGCGTACAGGACAACTCTACGGCCGACGGAGTTTACAGCCGCGCCTACAACCAAATCAACAAAGCCTCCTATCAGGCCTCTGGCTCAAAAGCGGCGATGGACACGATTACCGGTTGCCCAACCCTGTACATCACCGGCGGAATGTCGTACCCAAAAACAGTAACCCTTGATTTTGGCAGCAGTTGCCCCTGCGACGATGGCGTAACCCGCTATGGCCGCATTATTTCGGTGATTTCGGCCCCCTATCTGGATTCGGGCAGCGTGGTGACCTCCACCTTCGATAATTATCATGAGATCATCAACAATATCGATTACCAGGCAACGGGAACCCAGATCATCACCAACCTCGGTACCAACAGCCAAAGTCATCCGGTTTATGCTGTTGATGTTCAGAATGCCAGCGTGATCAGCACCTACGGTACCATTAGTTATACTTCGCAGCGTGAAAATGAGTGGGCCGCGGGGTACGACACCTGGATGAACCCCTGGGACGATGTTTATTTTGTGACCGGTTCGGCCGATGGGACGGATATCAATGGCGATGCCTTTTCAGTAAATATCACCCAGGCCCTGGAAGTGCAAATCGGTTGCTATTTTATCAAAAGCGGCCGTCTGGACCTGTTGAACCCGGGCTATACCACCATCACGGTTGACTACGGGGACGGCACCTGCGACAATATCATCTATGTTATCATCAACGGGGTAACCTACACTATCGTGATCCAATAAGATCCAGGACGATCATTTTTCAGAAGGCTGTCATTGAAAGACAGCCTTTTTTTTGGTTTTCAGGGCGGTTTACCGGAGGCAGATCGGCGCTCCCGTTTGTTCAATCAGAAGGTGATCGGAAATTATGTGGAAATTAAAATCAGAATTATAGGGACTTGTTTACTTTTGCAGACAGATCACCCCCGGGTGACACAAGCAATTAACCATGGCTGCAAATCCTTTGCGAAAACTGGCTGGTCAGACCGCCATCTACGGGCTAAGTTCTATTATTGGCCGGGTGCTGGCGTATTTGCTGGTTCCCATTTACACCCGTGTTTTCCTTACGGAACAATACGGCGTGGTGACTGAATTATACGCCTACGTTTCGCTGCTTCTTGTGTTACTTACCTATGGGATGGAAACGGCTTTTTTCCGCTTCTCGGAAATGGAAGAGGATAAACCGAAAGTTTACAGCACGGCTCTGATCTCGCTGTTGGTGAGTACCGGTGTTTTCATGATCGTTGCTTTATTCAGCTTCCGGTCGCTGGCCGATGTGCTTCGGTATCCGGATCATTCAGAATATATTCTCTGGTTTGCGATAATTGTGTCGATGGATGCCCTCACGGCCATTCCCTTTGCACGCCTTCGTGCGCAAAATAAGCCCAAACGCTTTGCCACCCTTAAACTGCTGAACATCGCCTTCAATATCGGCCTCAATCTTTTCTTTATTGTTCTTTGCCCGTATTTGCTTCGTAAGGGCTTGTACACCGGCCTTGTAAATGCCGTGTACAACCCGCAGATCGGGGTGGGGTATATCTTTATATCGAATCTTATTTCGAGTGCATTCACCATTCTGTTGCTTTTGCCCGAATACCTGCGCATTCCTTATCGTTTCGACCGCAAACTGTGGAAGCGAATGATCGTTTACGCCCTCCCATTGCTGGTAGTTGGGACCGCCGGTATAATCAATGAAACCATGGACCGGATTTTCCTGAAATATTTATTGCCGGAGGACGTGGCCATGTCGCAACTGGGGATTTACGGAGCTTGTTATAAGATCTCGCTGCTGATGACCATTTTCATTCAGGCGTTCCGCTTTGCCGCAGAACCCTTTTTCTTTGCACAGGCCCGTGAGTCGGACGCACGGAAGGTGTATGCGGATGTGATGAAGTATTTCGTGATTATTTGTTCGCTGATTTTTCTTTTCGTTATGTTATATATAGATATCGTGAAATATTTTGTTGGGCCCAAATATTATGAAGGATTGCCAGTGGTACCCATTCTGCTGCTGGCTAATTTGTTTTTGGGAATTTATTTCAACCTCTCCATCTGGTATAAGCTGACTGGGCAAACCCGCTACGGGGCGTATATTTCGGTGGGAGGGGCGGTACTCACCATTGTGTTAAATGTTTTGTGGATTCCATGGATCGGGTACATGGGTTCGGCCTGGGCTACCTTACTGTGTTATTTTGGGATGATGGTGGCCTCCTATCTGCTGGGTCAGCGGCATTATCCCGTGAAATACAACGTGGCAGGCCATCTCTTCTACATTTTTCTGGCCGTGCTTCTTTACCTGATCAGTACCTGGGTGATGCCGGAAACCCGCGGTCTGCGGCTATTGTTTAACAGCGGACTGTTACTGATATTCCTGGGGGTGCTGACTTTCTTTGAACGCCATCTTCTGAAACGATTTCTAAAAAGAGCATAAATGCAGATCAATATTGTCAACCAGTCGCATCACCCCCTGCCGGCCTATGAAACCATTGCCTCTGCCGGTATGGATCTTCGGGCGTTTCTCTCCGAACCAGTCCTTCTGAAACCTTTGCAGCGTGCGCTGATTCCCACCGGCCTGTTTATTGCCTTGCCGGAAGGCTTTGAAGCGCAAATCCGTCCGCGGAGTGGCCTGGCTTTTAAAAAGGGTATCACGGTGCTGAATACGCCCGGAACTATCGATGCCGATTACCGTGGCGAAATTAAAGTGATACTGGTGAATTTGTCGTCAGAAGATTTTTTGGTTAACGACGGTGAGCGAATCGCGCAAATGATTATCGCGGCCCACGAAAAAGCGGAGTGGCTGAAGGTCGACGTGCTGGAAGAAACCGAACGCGGTGCGGGCGGCTTTGGTCATACCGGCACCAAATAGAACCCGTTAACGCTTTGTTAAAGTCAAATGGATCAATCACTAAGGTCTTTTTGGTGTGGATAATTTGACTATTTTTGAGCAGACGAGAAGAATTATTAAACTAAAATTTATTATATATGAAGAGTAGGTCTTGGATGATGGGCTTCGTTGTGTTGATTATGCTGGCGGGTTTCCGCGCGAATGCCTGCACGAATTTTTTGATCACAAAAGGGGCGTCCACGGATGGTTCCACGATGATTAGCTATACGGCTGATTCGCATACCTTATATGGCGAGTTGTATTTCTGGCCAGCCCGTGATTGGGCAACGGGTTCAATGCTGGATGTGGTGGAATGGGATACGGGCAAAAAGCTGGGTCAGATTAAGCAGGTGAAGCATACCTACAATGTGGTGGGTAACATGAATGAATTTCAACTGGCCATTGGCGAAACAACTTTTGGCGGCCGCTCCGAGCTATGGCATGGCCCGGGCGTTATGGATTATGGCAGCTTAATTTACATCACGCTGCAGCGCGCAAAAACGGCCCGTGAAGCCATCCGCGTTTTTGATGAGTTAACGAAGGAATATGGCTATGTGAGCGAAGGAGAATCCTTCAGCATCGCCGATCCCAATGAGGTGTGGATACTGGAAATGATTGGCAAAGGAAAAGACACCAAGGGCGCTGTATGGGTGGCCCGCCGTATCCCTGAGGGGTATATCAGCGCACACGCCAATCAGGCCCGTATTACAACTTTTCCGTTGAACGATCCTGACAACTGCCTGTATTCGTCTGATGTTATTTCTTTTGCCCGTGACAAGGGTTTCTTTTCGGGCAGCGATGCGGAATTTAGTTTTTCGGATACGTATGCTCCGGTGGATTTTGGTGCCGCTCGTTTTTGTGAAGCCCGCGTGTGGAGCGGATTTAACAGGGTTTGCTCGGGCATGGACCAATACCTCGATTATGCCATGGGATACAACCTGAAGAACCGCATGCCCTTGTGGGTTAAGCCTGACCGTAAACTCAGCGTGTACGATGTGATGGAAATTATGCGCGATCATTACGAAGGCACTCCCATGGATATGACCAATGATGTGGGCGCCGGCCCGTATAAATGTCCGTACCGCTGGCGTCCTATGACCTGGGAAGTAAACGGTGTGGGCTATTTGCACGAACGCGCTATCTCTACCCAGCAAACCGGCTTCTCCTTTGTTACCCAATCGCGGTCCTGGTTGCCGGATGCCATTGGTGGAATTTTTTGGTTTGGCGTCGACGACAGCTACACCACGGTATACGCACCCATCCGCACCAGTAGTACAAAAGTACCTGAATCCTACGCAGTAGGTAATGGTTCCATGATGGAATACAGCGAAACCAGCGGTTTCTGGGTTTTTAATCAGGTCTCCAATTTTGCCTACACCCGCTATAGCGATATGGTTCCGGAAATCCGCAAAGTACAGCGCGAACTGGAACAGAGCTTTATCGAGGGGGTGGCGCAGGTCGATAATACGGCGGCGGATCTGTATCGGAAATCCCCCAAGAAAGCCGTGGATTACCTGACCACACATTCGGTGAATGCCGGGAATGCCACGGTAAAGCGCTGGAAGGCCCTCTATGCTTATCTGTTCACCAAATACATGGATGGTAACGTTAAAACGCCGGTGAACGGTGAATACAACCCGGATGTGCAGCAACCGGGCTACGGGGCCGACTGGGATTGGCTGATCATTAAGGAAACCCGCGACCGGTATAAGGTTCCCGGTACAAATTCCGGACATTAAAAAAAAAGAGGCTGTTTCCGACAGCCTCTTTTTTTTATTGAATTCTTCTCAGAATATTGATTTCCGTGGGGGTAAGGTGGCGCCATTTGCCACGCGGCAGATCCTTCTTGCTTAGACTGGCAAAGATGACACGATCCAGCTTAACCACGTCGTAGCCGAATTTTTCAAACATACGACGCACAATACGGTTGCGACCGGAGTGGATTTCAATCCCAATTTTCTTTTTATCGGCACTTTTTTCCGCGTAAGCGATGGCGTCGGGTGCGATAAAGCCGTCTTCCAGTTCAACCCCGTCGGAAAGGGCTATCATGTCGTTCTGCGCAAGCGGTTTATCTAATTCGGCCTGGTACACTTTGCGAACATGATGACGGGGGTGGGTAAGTTTTTTGGCCAGGTCCCCGTCGTTGGTCAGTAGCAGCAGTCCGGTGGTATTCCGGTCGAGGCGTCCTACCGGATAGATACGCTCTTCACAGGCACTTCGCACCAGTTCCATTACGGTGCGTCGTTCCTGCGGATCGTCGAGGGTGCAGAGGAAACCTTTGGGCTTATTAAGCAGAACATACCTCAGCGCTTCGCCCCGCAGCCGTTGGTCGTTGTATTGAACCAAATCGCCGGGCTTGATTTTGGAGCCAAGTTCGGTGACCACCTTTCCGTTTACCCGGATTACGCCGGATTCGATGAGTTTATCGGCATCGCGGCGGGAGCAGATGCCGGCGTTGGCAATGTACTTGTTCAAACGCACAGCGCGATTGCCCGGCAGCAAGGTGTTTCGGAGATCTTCCCGCCCTTCATCACGCTGGTAAGTTCTTTTTATTGTATTACCACTACCGGATTTGGGGCGGACAGTACGACTGTCTTTTTTCGGGTAACGTTCGCGGGTTTCCGGGCTTCCGCCGCGACCTTTCAATACCCGCTTTTTCACCAGGCTGTGTTTTTTGTCCGGATGTTCCGAATCTGGCGAAGGCCGGGAAGTCCCGCTGCGGGCGAGGGTTTTTCCAGCACTCTTTTTAACCAAGGGATGGCGCTCACTTTTGGATGATTCCGATCGTCCGCGTCCTGTGTTTTTTCCTGTCGTTCTCATGTTAATTTAATGTGGGATAAAAGGCGTCCGGGATATGATTTATTACACATTGCCCACCGCCCATTACCAGGGAAATGATATCGAACCGGACTTCCATATCCAATCCGTTAATCCTGATGTATTTGTCAGCAGCACTGACAATTAATTTTCGTTTTTTCGCATCCACCGCTATTTCGGGCTCCCCAAAATAGGACGATCTTCGGGTTTTTACCTCCACTATTACCAGGGTATTCTCCTGCTTAGCAATAATGTCAATTTCTAAATGTCCTAGTCTCCAGTTGGTCTCAAGAATTTCATAGCCATTGTCGACAAGGAACTGGCGGGCACGGACTTCTCCTTCCCGGCCAAGGTCGTGATTCTCTGCCATTTGTTTTTTTTGCAAAGATAGGGAAAATTCAGGAGACCCATTCAGCTTATAGCCGGCGACCACCTTTTCGCTTTCAATTATTTACAGAGTAATCCATGGTTCGGGCAACCAAGGAGGCAAATTAACCGACCTAGTAAAAAAAAGGCCGGTATATTATGGCGGTATGTCCTCATTTTTAATATCTTTGCAACTATAAATGATCATCCCCTTGAAAAAATTCCATTTTTTGCCGTTGTTTCTATTGATTGGCATATGCGATCTTTTTGTGTATATGCCGGTTGTTACGGCTCAGCTTAGCGTAAATACAGCACAGACACCGACTCAGCTCGTCCAAAACGTATTGGTGGGAACCGGCGTTACGGTTTCCAATGTTACGTATACAGGCACTGCGGGTGCAATAGGTCATTTTCAGACCGGGGCTACCCCAACGAATCTCGGTTTTGGTGCTGGCGTTATTATGTCGTCCGGCCTGGTTAATTCTTCGCCGTCCATCGGATCGTCGGTAACTAATTTTGCCAGCACAGACAATAGTTCAGGCACCGACGCCAACCTGCAAACCCTGACTCCTGATGATGTGGAGGATGCCGCTATTCTTCAGTTCGATTTTGTTCCCCTTTCAGATACCATCAAGTTCCGCTATGTTTTCGCTTCGGAGGAATATCCGGAATTTGTCAATTCCAGTGTGAATGATGTCTTTGGATTCTTTGTCAGCGGCCCTAATCCAATGGGAGGAACCTATACCAACCGCAACATTGCCTTAATCCCGGGAACGAGCCAGCCGGTTAGTATAGACAATATCAACCTGGGAACCTTTCCGCAGTATTATATCGATAATCAGGGAATAAATGGCGGCACCATCGTTTACGATGGATTTACAAAAGTGTTTACAGCCTGGTGTGTCGTGGTTCCCTGCCTGCAATATCACATTAAGCTGGCCATTGGCGATGCAGGTGACGGTATTTATGACTCCGGTGTTTTTTTGGAAGCCAATTCATTTTCGGCCACGGCCGTTAACATCAACCAATATCCTTCCGTGCCGGCCGTAGGCTCCGATGGTATCGAAGGCTGTAATGACATTACGATTGAGTTTACCCTGCCCTCCGCGCAAACCAATCCCTACCCCGTTTCGTACGCGATTGGCGGAACGGCCACGAACGGTGTGGATTACGCTACTATTCCGAACGCGATTCTGATTCCGGCCGGCCAAACAACGGCCAGCATCGTTATTCAACCGGTGGACGATGGTATTACCGAAGGCAATGAAACCATTGTGTTAACAGTGCAGACCAGCATTTGCGGATCCACTCAGGACCTTGTTCTTACCATTAAGGATAATACACCCCTGGTTTTGCAAACCACCAACGATACGATTATTCCCTGCGGAAACGCTGTAA
>CAZPDS010000002.1:0-56796 GCA_964585485.1 uncultured Bacteroidales bacterium | reverse complement strand
CCCCTGGTTTTGCAAACCACCAACGATACGATTATTCCCTGCGGAAACGCTGTAACACTAAGCGCACTGGCATCGGGTGGAATACAGCCGTATCAGTACACCTGGGACGGCGGTCTTGGATCCGGCACCTCGGTGACGGTGGCACCCACCGCTGAAACCTGGTACCTGATTACAGTCCGGGATATCTGTACCAACAGTTTTACGGACTCCATCAAGGTAATGCCCGAACCCGGAATTACCGATGCCGGTCCGGATGTTACCTTATGCGAGGGGGTATCTACAACCCTAACCGCCATTGGCGGACCGGGTTATGCCTGGAGCAACGGCGGTACTACCGCCAGCATTACGGTGCAGCCTTCAGTTACTACGACCTACTATCTTACTACAACCAGCGCCTGTCCGGGCTTCGATAGCGTAACGGTTTTTGTGAACCCCGCCCCGCCGGTGGTGGCAACGTCCGACACCAACCTGATCACCATGGGCGAGCTTGTCCATCTGTTTGCTGCCGGCGCGACTTCTTATGTCTGGAGTTCCAATCCGCCGGATCCTTCGTTGGCCGGGCAACAGAATCTTACGCAGTTAACCTGCATGCCCGCGGGAACAACCAACTACATCCTGGTGGGCACCGATGCAAACGGATGCAGCGCTTCATCTAATGTTACCATTACCGTACTTCCCGTGTTGCCTATCGCAGGTTTCAGCGGCAGCCCTTTGGAGGGATGTTCCCCATTAAGTGTTCAGTTTCAGGATCTCTCCCTGAAGGTCTCTCCGGACGCAAGCTACTGGTGGGATTTTGGCAACGGATCTTACAGCATGCTGCAGAATCCGGTGGGATACTATCCGACGCACGGAACTTTTGATGTTACCCTGATCGTTACCAACCCCGGAAACCTCGCGGATACCCTGACGCTTCCGGCCTATGTGCGGGTTTGGCCTACACCTCAGGCCGCTTTTGTTACTTCCCCCGAACTGGCGCCTACTATTTTAAATCCCACCATTGGTTTCTTCGATCGTACGCTGCCAGGCGCAACCTTATGGGCCTGGGATTTTGGTGATGGTGCCGAAGGAACACAGCAGGATGAGTTTCATACGTATTCAGATACGGGTACCTATGTGGTTACGCTTGCAGTGGCCAATGAATTCGGCTGTTCAGATACTGTCAGCAACAGCGTTCGCATACGTCCCGATTCATGGATCTGGCTCCCGAACGCCTTCACGCCGAATGGTGATGGCAAAAACGATGTTTTTCTGATTCAGGGAGACGGTATGCTGGAAGGTTCTTTCCTGCTGCGAATCTTCAATCGCTGGGGCGAAGAAATCTTTTTCAGCGTGGATCCGAACAACGCCTGGGATGGAACCGTGGATGGTCATATGGCGCCCCTGGGTTCCTATGTTTACCTGTTGGAATACCATGACCTGGAGTACCATCTTCATGAGTACAAGGGAACGGTAACCCTTTTCCGTTAATAAGGCGGCGCTTCATTTTTGACCGGTTTGTAGCATGAAACCGGCATTATTTGTATTTTTGTAATTCAACTAAAATAGATTTTACTATGACAAAAATTAAAGTAGCTATCAATGGATTTGGACGTATTGGCCGCTTAAGCCTGCGCGCCCTTCAGAAATATGAAAGCATAGAGATTGTGGCCCTGAATGATCTCACAGATGCAAAAACCCTGGCTCATTTGCTCAAATATGATTCAGTTCATGGCCGTTTTCCCGGTCAGGTATCCGTGGAAGAGGATGTGCTTGAAGTGAACGGAAAGAAAATAAAGGTTTATGCTGAAAAAGACCCCGCAAATCTGCCGTGGAAAGAACTGGGTATAGATGTGGTGATCGAATCCACCGGTGTTTTCCGCAAACGTGAAAAGTTACAGAAACATCTTGATGCGGGTGCAAAGAAGATCGTGCTGACCGTTCCGGCCGATAGTAAAGATGATGTTGACCGTACCATTGTACTGGGGGTTAACAACCAGGATTTGAAACCAACAGACCGCATTTTAAGCAATGCCTCCTGTACCACCAATTGCCTGGCGCCCGTAGCCAAAGTGTTGAACGATAATTTCGGTATTCGCCGCGGGCTGATGAATACCATTCACTCCTACACCAACGACCAGATCATACTGGATGCTCCGCACAAAGACCTGCGCCGTGCCCGGGCAGCGGCCGTTTCGATCATTCCGACCAGTACCGGAGCCGCTAAGGCTATCGGATTGGTGATCCCAGAACTCTCCGGCAAACTGGATGGTTTGGCCATGCGCGTTCCCACCCCCGATGGTTCAGTGGTCGACCTGACCTGTGAGTTGAACAAGGAAGTCTCCAAAGAGGAAATCAACGAGGCCATTAAAAAGGCGGCCGAAGGCCCGATGAAGGGCATTCTGGAATATTGCACCGATCCCATCGTCAGTGTCGACATCATAGGGAATCCGCACTCCTCCATTTTCGATTCTAAGCTCACGCAGGTGATGAACGGCAACATGGTGAAGATCGTTTCCTGGTACGACAATGAATTTGGCTATTCCTCACGGGTGGCCCAACTTGTATCGATGCTGGGGTAGTTCATCAGCCGGCCCAGTTTTCCCTGTCGAGGCTACGGTAGTTGATGGCTTCCGCCAAATGGTCGGTGCGGATGTCGGGACTGCTATCAAGGTCGGCGATGGTTCGCGATACCTTTAGGATGCGGTCGTAAGCGCGGGCTGAGAGCGACAATTTTTCCATGGCATTTTTCAGCATGCTTTGTCCCTCCGGGCCAATGGTGCAGATTTCCTGCAGCATCCGGGAGCTCATCTGCGCATTGCAATAGACACCGTTTTTTCCGGCATATCGTTCTTCCTGGATTTTGCGTGCCTGTACTACGCGTTCGCGGATGGTAGCGCTGAGTTCCGACGGGCGGGCCGTGCTTAATTCCCGAAAGGGTACCGGGGTTACCTCCACGTGAATATCGATGCGGTCGAGCAGGGGACCGGAAACTTTATTGAGGTATTTTTGGACATCACCCGGGCTGCAGGCGCAGTTTTTTTCGGGATGATTGTAATAGCCGCAGGGACAGGGATTCATTGCCGCCACTAGCATGAAGCTGGCCGGGTATTCCACACTGAACTTCGCCCGTGAAATGGTTACCGCACGGTCTTCCAGCGGTTGCCGTAGTACTTCCAGCACCGTTCGTTTGAATTCGGGCAATTCATCGAGAAACAACACCCCGTTATGCGCAAGCGAAATCTCCCCGGGTTGTGGGAATTGCCCCCCGCCGACAAGGGCGACGTCACTAATTGTATGGTGCGGGCTTCGGAAGGGTCGTACCGAGATCAGGGATGATTTTTTGGCCAACTTGCCGGCCACCGAATGAATCTTGGTGGTCTCGAGCGATTCGTGGAGGTTTAGCGGCGGAAGGATAGAGGGCAGGCGCTTGGCCAGCATGGTTTTTCCACTGCCCGGAGGGCCAATGAAAATTACATTGTGCCCGCCGGCAGCCGCTATCTCCAACGCCCGCTTGATGTTCTCCTGTCCCTTGACATCCGAGAAATCGTACTCATATTCATTCAGCCGACTGAAAAATTCCTCACGGGTATTGACGCAAACACGCTCCAACTGGCCTTTCCCGTCGAAGAAATCAATGACCTCCGCGATGTTTTTAGCACCCAGCACCTCAATATCGCTGACCACCGCCGCTTCGTGTGCGTTTTGGAGGGGCAGGATAAATCCCTTGAATCCGTCGTTGCGCGCACGAATGGCAATGGGTAGTGCACCCCGGATCGGCAACAGGCTGCCATCGAGAGAAAGCTCCCCCATTACGATGTACTTGTCGAGGAGGCTCCCATCCATATGCCCGCCCGCCGCCAGGATGCCCATGGCCATGGTCAGGTCGTAGGCACTGCCTTCCTTCCGGATGTCGGCCGGAGCCATGTTGATTACGATTTTTTTCCCCGGAATTTTGTGCCCGTTGTTCCGGAATGCGGCTTCAATGCGCTGATGACTTTCCTTGACGGCACTGTCGGGCAACCCTACCAGGAAAAAGGCCGCACCCGCGTCGATATTGACTTCTACGGTGACCAATATGGCATCAATGCCATAAATAGCCCCACCAAATGTTTTAATTAACATACGATTTAAGTGTTTGTTTGTTTTTTTTCACAAAATCAGACCTAAAACATTATATGATAAAACACACAAATACAGCAAGTTGAGCTATATTTAAAATCATAAAATATGTTAAACCTGATCCTTGCAGGCAATAAAAATACTAATTTTGCGCGGCTTTTCAAAAACAAATCAAGATGAAAAAACAGTACATCCTTTCCCTCCTTATGCTGGCCTGTACACTCGGCTTTACTGCAAATGCTCAAGAGATCAACAATCCCGGATTTGAAGACTGGGAAAACCTGGGGGCGGACGCAGAAGAACCTACACAATGGAATTCTTTTAAAACAGCGGGCGGAAGCCTGGTGGGCTTTGCGCAAAAGCAACTCAAACAATCGACGGTCGTACGTCCCGGTACTTTGGGCAATTACAGCGCGCTGATCTGGTCGAGGTCTACGCTGGGTATCATCGCCAACGGCAATATCACCACCGGAAAAATTAATATGGGCAATGTGGTTCCGGGCGACGCCAGCAACTACAACGCAACGGTAACCACAGATCCTCTCTTTAATGAAGCGTTTAGCGGCGATCCTGATTCAATCGTGTTCTGGGTTAAGTTTGTTCCCGCTAGTGGCAGTACCGATGATTCAGCCCGTATGCGGGCTGTGATACACGACAGTTACGATTACCGCGATCCAAGCGGTTCGGATGCCAACGGTCCCGACCATGTTTTTTCCGCAGCCACGCTGCATTTCGTGAAAACTAACGGCCAGTGGGTTCGGATGAGTGCTCCCTTCGTTCCGGGTCCGGCATCAACTTCGGCTTACATGCTCCTGACCTTTACAACGAACATGACCCCCGGAGGCGGATCGGCTGCGGACTCCCTGTATATTGATGATGTGGAGTTTATTTATAACGGGGCCGGATTAAGTGAATCCGGAGCTGGCGAAAACAACGCTCTTGCAATTACGGTGGCGGGCGATCAACTGACGGTGAATTACACGTTCTCTAACGAAATTCCAGGTTCGGTAAACATATATAACGTGAACGGACAACGGCTGATCAGCAGCAAAATTAGCGCGGGCAGCAACAACGAAAGGCTCGACATTCGCTCTCTGAAGCCGGGAATATACTTCCTGCAGATTCGCCGAAACAATGGAAAAAGAGTGACGAAAGAATTCGTGATTCAGTAAGACAGGCCGCTTCCGGAGGCCCGGTGGCGCACGGTCTTTGATCGCTGTGTTGGCCGGGTCCGGCCCTCGTTTTTTTTTCGTACTTTTGTGCCCGCATTAACGGGCTTTCTAAACCTTACACGATTATGAAGTTAAGCAGTGTTGTCGTTATTTTAGTAGCAGGTTTGATAGGTTTCTCCACCGCCCTTTCCGCGCAAAACATTACGGTTAAAGGGCAGGTCACTAATCAGGCGAATGGTGAACCCGTACCCTTTGTAAATGTTGGGGTGAAGGATAAGCTAATCGGTACGACTACCGATTATAAAGGCTATTATCATCTGGAGTTAGCCAAAGGAACCTATACCCTGGTTTTTTCTTCCCTCGAATACGAGAAACAGTTTCAGCCGCTAAATCTGAGCGATCAGAAGTATGTTGAGTTGAATGTTAAGATGAAACCGGCCATGCATGAATTGAATATGATTGTGGTCTCCGAGTCGAAGTATGAGCAGCGGGTAGAGCAATCTATTACCTCCATAGAAATTCTGAAACCCTCCATGATTGAAACCAAAAACGTGATGAGCCTGGATAAGGCGCTGGAACAGGTGCCGGGTGTGGCCGTGGTGGACAATGAGCCTCAAGTGCGCGGCGGAAGTGGTTTCAGTTCCGGTGTGGGTTCACGTGTTTTGATTTTGGTGGATGAAATCCCCATGATGCGAGGGGATGCCGGTCGCCCGGTGTGGAGTTTCCTCCCGATTGAAGATATTGAGCAGATCGAGGTTCTGAAGGGGGCCTCATCGGTGGTGTACGGATCCTCCGCTCTCAACGGTGCTATCAACATCCGTACGGCCTATCCCAAGGAGGAGCCCCAAACCAAAGTAACCCTCCACAGTGGTATCTACAATAATCCCTCACGCCGCTATGCTAAATCGTGGGATGGGTTTAATCCGGTAATTGTAGGTGGTAGCGCCATTCATTCGCGCCGCTTTGGTAATGTCGATTTTGTGATCGGAGGAAATGTCTTGTCGGATCCGGGTTACATCGGACCTACACCCAACGATACTTCCTCAACACGTAACAAGGGCGAGTATGAACAGCGCCTCCGCATGAACTTTGGCACACGTGTTCGTTCGAATAAGGTCGAAAACCTGAGCTACGGCCTAAATGGTAATGTTATGTACGATAAAAACGCGCAGACCTATTTCTGGCAGGATGCCGACTCGAACATCTATCGCTCCTACCCCGGTGCACTCACCAATTTCAGGGAGTTCATGTTCTATCTGGATCCGTATGTGAAATATTTTGGTCCAAAGGGCTCCACTCACGCGCTGAAAAACCGCTACTTCTATACTAACAACAACGCGGATAACGATCAGAATACCATGTCGCACTCGGTATATAATGAATATCAATTCTCAAAAAAATTTAAAAAACTGGCCAACCTGATCATCAATACGGGCATAATGAATATGTACACATACTCCAATGGCCGTGTCTTTTCAGGTGTACTGGGGGAGGAAGGCACCAGCACCTCGGACAACCTTGCGGTTTATGCGCAGTTGGAAAAACGCTTCTTCGACCGTTTAACGATGTTGGTTGGGGGTCGTTACGAGTATTATCAAATTAACGGGCATCAGGAGGGAAAGCCTGTGTTTCGGGCCGGTGTTAACGCGCGCATGACCAAAATCACCTATGTGCGGGCTTCGTACGGACAGGGTTTCCGTTTCCCCAGCATCGGCGAACGCTACATTGTTACCAATGTGGGGAATTTCGGCTTTTATCCCAATCCGGATCTTAAATCGGAAGAAAGCTGGAACGCTGAACTGGGCGTTAAACAACTTTTTAAAATCGCGAAATTTGTTGGTTTTATTGATGTGTGCGGATACTGGCAGGAGTATAAAAATTACGTGGAATTTAATGCGGCCCAGTGGGGCACCAGCCCTGATTTTAAGAAAAACATGGGCTTTAAATTCCTCAATACCGGACCGGCACGTGTTCGGGGTGTTGACATAACCCTTACCGGGGAAGGCAAACTGGCCAAAGATTTTACTATTGGCCTGCTGGCCGGATACACCTACTCCCTCCCGCAAAGTCTGGACCCCAAGTATGTCTACCATACGGACACCACGCTGAACAACACGTTCAACTACATTGAAACCTCCTCCGATACCACCAATTACATTCTAAAATACCGGATGCAGCACATTGCCAAACTGGATATTCAGATGACCTGGAAACGCCTGGGCTTTGGTGTAAGTGGCCGTTATTACAGTTTTATGAAAAATATTGACAAGTTTTTCTACAACTTCGACACCCCTGATTACCTGGCCACCGGCATTACCGACTACCGGGAGCAGTTTAATGATCCAAACCTGATTTGGGATCTTCGGGTCAGCTACGAGTTGAAGAAACATTTTAAATTTGCTATCGTGGTCGATAATGTGCTGAATAAGGAATACTCCCTGCGTCCTATCACCATTGAACCTCCCCGCACAACACAAATTCAGATTATCTATAAATCATAGTAAAATTTTGCTGAAATGAAAATTCACTTTCGCTTTCTTCTGTCCGCAGCGGTTCTTGTTAGCTTACTTCTAGTGCAGGCCACCTGCAAGAAAGATCCGCCAGATCCGGATCCGGTGGAGCCCGTGCCCACCTATACCTGCACCTCCAATATTACCGACGGATGTATGGATGATTGGAAATTGGTTACGACGCCCACCGGGAATTACATCGATCCCATGCAGGGTTTTCTGGCCACGCTGAACGAACTTTATTCGGTGCCCCCGGAAGCGGGCGGCCCCGGACCATTAACCGCCGACACGGTAACGGACTGCATGCAGGGAAAATATGCGGTAAAGCTCACGGCCAAGCAGTTTCATGTTATGGCCGGACTGGACATCTTTATTCCGGGATATGTGGGCGCGTCCACACTGGATATTCCCAATGCGACCATTCACCTGGGCCGTCCCTACACGCTTCGTCCGCAGCGTTTGCAGGCGTATTATAAGTATGCGCCCGTGAGCGGTGATTCAGCGCTGATTCAGGTTATGCTGACGCGCTGGAATACCACCAGTGCAAAGCGCGATACCATTGCCAATGATCGCATTGTTGTGAAAGACCCCGTTTCGGCGTATACACAACTAGATCTGCCACTAACTTATTTTGATAACACGGCGACGCCGGATACCCTGGTGCTGCTTTTCGCAACCAGTGCCGGAATAGATTTCAATGATCTGCAGGGCTGCAATGGTCAAATCGGCAGTACCATGTGGGTGGATGATTTGAAATTTGTTTTCCCCTGATGCAATTCAACAAAAAAAAGCTGCCGGTTAAGGCAGCTTTTTTTTATTCCAGGCTTACTACTTCAGCGCGTTTCCATCAAAAATGAAGGGAAGAATGTTGCATACACCTTCCATGACAAGAATTTTCCCTTCCTCAGCAACCAGCAGTATACGCATTTGTTTTTTCTGAAGATGCTCGTATTCGGCCATTACCTGCCGGCAGCTTCCGCAGGGACTGACCGGTACACGTTTCATGGAGGGGGCGATGATGGCAATGCTTTTAATGCCAATACCCGGGTATTGTGAAGCCGCCGTAAACAAGGCAACACGTTCGGCACAGAGGCCTGAAGGATAGGCTGCGTTTTCCTGGTTGTTGCCGGTAATGATAAGATCGTTTTCAAGTAAAATGGCCGCTCCGACACGGAACCCGGAGTAGGGCGCGTACGCCATTGCGGCGGTTTTTCGTGCCCGATCTACCAGGGCGAGGTCTTCTGCGCTTAACTCTTGCTCCGATTCAAATTCCTGATAGGAAATTTCCAGCGTATGCTTCTTCATCCTTTGATGTTATGGAAAATGAAAGTCTTGTTCTTACAAAGATACATTATTTTTTGGCGAGCCATCCGGAGCTTCTCCTTTTTCGCCAATCAGCAAAAGCATATAGAAAAAAATGAAAAAAGATATTCCTGGCTGGGATTCCAGGGTGTCTTCAGTAAGCATCGACAACAAGGCAATCATGAAAAACGTGAAAAAAACAAAGTTCCTGAATTTGGATGCGCGTAGGGGAACAAAAATCAGCACAAACAGAAAATACAACAGCGCCGGAATACCCAGGGCTAACGCCACCGTGAGGAACTGATTATGCGATCGCATCCCGGCATCTTTCAGGGGCGAGCCGGTTCGCTCAAGCTCCGCTTTCATGGCCGAGGGCACATCACCAGTGCCAATGCCTATCCAGGGATTTTCACCGATGATGCTGCATGCTGCTTTCCAAAGTTCCACCCGTTGCATGAGGGAATGATGGGTGGGATCTCCGGTTGTTTGATAGTCGGCGAGTTCCCATAACACGGTTTCTACACGGCGCAGAAAATTAGGTCCACCAAGGTCTTTCATGTTGGTAACGCCATTTTCAACGGCCCTGATTTCCTCGTGGCTCAGGCTGTCCATCCCCGCCAGGTCTTTTCGCAGACCCCGCGAGGTCATATAGCGTATAAGCGTATAATGCAGGGGTTGACCCTTTTTATCCAGGCTATCGAATGGCAATTGGCTTCGTTGGGCCCATCCCGCGCGCAGTTCGTCGTAACACACATAGAGCCACAAGGAGTGGCCGTTTTCCGCCTGAAAGTTGTGAATGTTGTGGGTGTAGAGATTTCCGTGCGCAGTGTAGTAGGTGAGTTTTTCTTTGTTGACGGGATCCGATTGCAGGTTGTGATGATAGTAGCTCACGCTCCAGCTTATGGCTGCAGCCAGGGTGATCACAATGGCGGTAGCCGTAATGATTTTGGTGCGGCGTGAGCGGCCGCTGATGCCGAAATACAGCCCGCCGCACAGGGCCGTAAGCCCAAAAACAGCCAGGCCGGTGAAGGACTGCAGGATGAATAGGAAAAGGAAGAGCCATACAACAAGGGCCAGGCGCAGGATCAGGAATACTTTCGAACGGTAGCGTTCCTTCCACAACAGATAGGCCGTTGTGAAAAGAGCCAGGCAGATGTTTAGCGCAAAACGGATGTGAGATATCAGGATCGAAGCATCGCGTGGATCGCTGACATTCCGGAAAATGAACTGATAAAGGATGACAAAACTACCCGCCAGAACGGCAAGGGCATGGATTGTCAGCACCTGGCGAAAGCGTTTTGCAGGGAGTGTGTTTTCGCCCGCCATCACGAAAGGGACGATGAGTAAGGGTAGTTTTACACGAAGGTCTTTGAGTCCGTAACTTACATCCTGGCTCCACAGGAGGCCCACCAGGTGCAGCATCCAGATACCGATCAGAAGGAGGGCTGCCGGAGAATTGAGGATGCGTTTCAGTTTGGCGGGTACCTGCCGATCGATAAAAAAATTGGCGACCAGAATCCATTGCGCCAAACTCATTACATAGTTGGAGAGTGGAATAGCTGCGGCAAATACGAGCAATCCAAAAAAATATACAGCAGCGTGTACGTCAGCTTTCAGGGGGCGCATTCGGGGTAGGGTCAGTACAGGCAGGATAACGGCGGGTTTATGCCTTTATTGTGAAGCGCTACCGCAGCAGGTACATCTTGCCAAACTCTTTCGTAAAGTACTGGTCGGCGCGGGTGTTGATGTTGTTCATCTCATCCCCGTTCAGCCGGACAATGACGCGGTACAGGTAAACCCCATTGGCCAGCAGATCGCCGTACATATCCCGCCCGTCCCAGGCATAATCTGTGATGTTCTTGCCAATGTGAATGGGGCCGAGTTCATCCTGGTGGATTTCACGTACCACTTTCCCGGTAACGGTCATGATTTGGATCATGAAGAAGGAGGGCACTTGCGAGCCGGTCAGCGTAAAGACAAAATGCGTGGCGGTAGAGAAGGGGTTGGGCCAGTTGAGCACGGCCGTGATCCCTGGGGTGTTGATGACTTCAAAGGAAATTTCGTATTCGGCATCGCCCGATTCGTTGCCCGATTTATCCCGGGCTTGCACCAAAAGCGAATACGTGCCATCGAGGGGGAAATCGGGACGGTACATCAGGTGGGCGCGGTTTTCCGGCAGTCCGGCCGGCACAAACGAAAGGGTATCCTGTGTGCGGAAGTACACCCGTTTTGCGGTGTTGGATCCGGGCGGCTTTATCCACACCCGGTAATCGGCCGTGTCGTCCAGCGGCAGGTATTTGTTTTCGTCTTTCACCATCATGCGGATTTCCGGACGGGCTGATACGATATCACCGTCCAGAATATGTACCCCGTCGAAAGTTACGTCGAGCATGGGGTTGATTTTATCCCGGTCCACAAAAAAATAAACTTCCCCAACGTTATTAAAATGGGTTTGCTCCACCTGGTCGTTATCGGGATTTACTTCAATCCACAGGCTGTTGAGTCCGGTGTAATCCTTGGTGTTCAGGCTGATGCTGTCGATCAATACATCGCCGGCGGGATGCGCACGACGGCGGAAACTACCCAAGGGGTGTACCACACGGTTGTGGTCGACCACCCAATATTTGATTAGCAGGCTGTCCATCGGGTAAGTGCTGATGTTTTCCGTGGCCGTGGCAAAATGAATAAGGCTGCCTTCCTGTACGGTATCGTCGTGGAAATAGAAAAATTTTTCGGGATTGAGCGCCGTTTCCGGAACGCCTTCATAGAGCACCTGCCAGCGTATCATTTGCGGCGGTGTGTGCAGGGAGTCGTCACTCATTCGGGCGAACAGTTTCAGAAAAGGCCACTCGGTCGCATCAATGCGTTGCGCGAGGTTATAAATATCGCCGGAATCGCGCGGCAGGTTGCGTATCAGGGTATCGGATACACCATTGGTTTTGTAGCCGATAACACTGAGGTGAATGCTATCGCTGTTGAAGGCTTCGTTGCATTGCTGCCGCCAGTGCAGCGATCCCCAGGAAGAGGCCGGCCCTACGGTTTCTGAAAGAATGGTGCCTTGTTTCCATTTTGTGGTAATGCTGTCTTCAATTTTCACAGGATCCGTTATGCTCATCCCCATCGCCTCGTTCGAACCGCCAATGGGATTGCCTTTTTTTCCAAAAAGGATATAGCCCGTGTTGTTTGGAATTACCCTACAGTAGGCGCTTCCAAGAGATTCGAAGGCCTGTAGCAGCGGTTCCGGCCAGTTTTCTGCATTGTGATTCCGGTGACTATATGCCAGCACATATTTCCCCGAGGGAATAGCATTAATAAAGGCCGTTAAGGCATTGGTGGAGGTGGTGTCGAAAGTTGAAAATTCCCAGGCTTTATAGTTGTTGGCCGGGTTCACAGCCGGGGCGCCGCTAACCGGATCAAAGGTCGCCAGTATCATGCCGTTGCCGTTATGAATAAGGTATTGGGACCAGATGTACATCATTTCACCGTCGAGCTTGTACCATTCCTCGTTCCAGGGTAAGTAAGGGTAAATCCCGGTTTGGCAATCCAGCGCAATTATGTTGTTGACAAATTCAAATTTTCGCGCTGGTTTGTTGTAGTGAACGTACACGTAATCGTCATCTTTGAACTGGTGAAAATGAGCCTGCCCCCAGCCGTGCTTGCCCTGTATGAGCTGGAAGGAGCTCTCTCGCCAGTTGTAATATCCCAGGCTTGATGAGTCGGGACTGACCCGCCAGAAATAAACAATGGAGTCGTTCATCAAGGGGAAGGAAGGGGTCCAGTTAACGACACCCCCGCCCTGGACAACGATCGTTTGCTGGCGCAGCGGACTGCTGAATGCGTCCGAGGTGTCGAGTTGGAACACCCACGACTGGGGCGTTGCAAAGGCA
Organism: uncultured Bacteroidales bacterium; assembly: GCA_964585485.1. Taxonomy (GTDB): domain Bacteria; phylum Bacteroidota; class Bacteroidia; order Bacteroidales; family CAIWKO01; genus CALGYY01. Next base: position 43,827 of record CAZPDS010000002.1, on the reverse strand, counting down.
TAGCCGGTGGAGGCTTTAAGGGTGAGCGGAAGTTGGGGCACGACGGCGTATTTGGGCGGCCAGACGGGCACTATGGCGGCCGATTTAATCAGCAGGCTGACGCTGGTGTTATTGTTGGTTTCGGAAATCTCATCAATGTTCTGAAAATAATCCAAACTGACATCAAAGGTGTTCAGGCCAATACCGTTCACGATATCGACGGGCATTTTGAAGGTGATGGTATCTTTAAAAAAAGTTGCTTTAACCCGGGAGAGGTAGCTTTGGCTGACTGATCCTTCGGGCAGGTGGCGTATCACAGAAACCATAAACGAATCGTTGATGGCGCGCCCCAGGTTCGTCGAAATCACATGAATGCGGAAGGTGTCTGTTTCCGTGGTAATGTTAGCCGGCTCAAAATACACATTGGGTGCCGATACCATATAGTCGGGCTTTTCGAAGGAATTCAGCACCACGGCCGGATCTCCGTGCAGGGTCATTTCCAGGCAGGTGCCTTTAATGACGAAGTCGGGACTTTGCACCTGCCGGATGGTTTGCTGAATAATTTTTCCGATGGCTTGCCGGTAATTTTTGTACCCAAGGTGCCGGTAAAATTCTTGCGAATAGGCGTGCAAACCATAGGGAATGCCCGGGCCTACCGAGGCAAGGTAGCCGATTACCCCCTTGTTCTCAATGAGAACAAACTCCTCGCTGGACGTTACGCCGTCGAGGAAGAGATCGCCCGCCAGGCAAGAGTTGGCCAGGATGAAGGGATATTTCCCGTAATTGCTGTATTCGGAAGGATAATCCAGGCTCTGGTCGAATCCGATGCCCGCCGCATGTCCAAAAAAGGTCATCAGGGTAACACCATTATTAATGATTGCTTTCAGCGAGTCGGATTGATTGCTTTGAATGGGGTCGGAGGAGGTTTTTAAGAAGGTCCGGACATAGCCCCCGAAGAGCGTGTCTTCAATAATATTTTTATAGAGGTTGAGGTAGGCCGCGTAGGTGGCTTGTTCGCCGGAACTGGTGCCGCCGCCGAAATGCAGCACGTTCTTCATCCATTCTTCGGGATGAAGTTGAGCCGCTTCGTACTGCATTACCTTATCGAGATACATTTGAACATGCCCGGGATTACGTGCCGCGAGCCGTCCGGTGGGAACCGCCGGTTGGTAGAGGTTGTCCAGAATGCCGTTGGTAAAAAGAAAATCAGAAGGAGGGTCCCCGATGGCTGGCACCAGGGTTTGTTCAAAATAGTACGCATTCTTCCGGTAATAGGGATAGGTTCCATTATGCCCGGCACGATATCCTTTCCCGATGATGAACAGGAATTGCGGTGTTTCGTTGAACGTCAGAAACGCTTCATGCATGAAGTTTTTGATGGCCAGTGGGTTTTTTAAAATACCGTAGGCGTATTGATCCCACAAGTCGTTCACATTGATGATGAGCGGTGAATACCCCGTCAGGCTTCGGTAGTTCGCGTACTCTTGCACGTCGGTCATCAGCGACGGGTGCGTCAGTATGTAGTAATTGGCGTTGCTGGCGTTGGCCAGGGATTCATAATTGACAAACTTATTACCAGGGCCTGTGGAGTACAGTTTTGTTACGGTTTTGATAGCGGGTTCCGTGACAAGATAGCAGCGCTTTTCGTTGCCGGCGTTAGGGATCAGGACCCTTGCACTAGTGCCGTCCCATTGGCATTTGATGCGTTTGTGGTTGGTGAGGTCGTAAAACCTTACGGAGTCGGATGCGGCTGCGTTTACGCCGCTCAGGTTGAGATAGGTTTTGGCGGCCAAAGCATCGGGGACACGCATAAAAAATTCGGCCACGTTGCCCAGCATTGTCGTGTGCGCGTACTTCATACGAATCCATGCAAGTGCTGTATTATCGGAGACTACACCCAGATCATCAATACTGCTGAGGGTAAACGATGTGCTGGCGTTGATCATCATCGGATCAAGCGGTCGGTGAAAGCGGAAGATGCCATAGCCCTCAAACACGGTGTCGATTATTTCGCTGCCAAATTGGATCCGCAGGTGATGATCTGGATTGATGACCGCCGCGTTGGAGGCTCCGATCAGGCAGAGATCGACGGAGGCCGGAGGACCGGTTGCGTAGCGATTAATGGTCGACAGCGTCTTCGTGATGGAGCCGCCTTTGGTGAGTGGGAGGTCGAACCAGCCCTCCCCGGCAGTGTATTCAGGGTCATTGGTCTCACTGGAGGTGGTGCTCCCAAGGTAATACCGGTCGTTGTATTGGGCGATTACTTCTTTGTAGAACCAGGTTCCGGGCGTATAAGAGGCGAAGGCGACGTCATTTTCAAGACCCATTCGCCGATTGTTGATGGAGGAGTTCCAGGTTAGGAAATACGCCAGGGAATCATTAAAAAGACTGTAATACGGATTGGCCTGATTCGTACTGCCTTTGTAGAAAACGGTATCGAGCCAGCCGTCGTTTTTTTCTCCGTAAAACTCAATATAGTCGGTCGTGTTAAAAACCCCGTCCCCTTCACCTTTCACGAAAATGTATTGTTCAAGGCCTTTGGAAAACACCTGAAACGACCGCGGATCAATGGTCCCCAGTGGAATGCCGGCCGCTGACAGCGTGGAATAGGGGATGCGGTAGACGCCGTTTTTGTTTACATAGATTTTAAAATAGGACTGGTTGTACTGTATCCATTCATTGCCGTAAGGTTGGGCGAAGGACATCGCTGTAAGAAAGAAGAACAGAAACCAGAGTCCGGTCCGTTTTTTCATGCGTTTTTCAGAAAAGTGAATTGGACGATTTTTCCGGTACGGGTGCGCTACGGTCTTTACGGCCGTTGATGTTGAACCGTAAGGAAAACACATTCGAATATAAGGCGATGCTGGCGTTTCCAATGTCGGTGAGGGCGTAGTCGATGGTCACCACTTTACGAATGGTAACCCCTACGCCCAGGTTTGGTTGAAAGGTCCAGCGCCGTTTTCCGGCCTGGTCACGCTCCTGTTGGAAATTTCCGAAACCGCCCCGCAGGAAAACAATGTCATTGTAACCAAACTCTAAACCGAGATGGGGGTCTATGGAGAGAGGATCACTTTTGATCAATACGTTGCGCATGCCGTCGAAGGTCATGTCGGCATCCACGCAAACCAGACCGGTGAACTTTTTCCCAAAATTAAACAAACGACCGGCGCTTAAAATTACACGCGGGAGCGTTAGTTCAAGGCCGTTTTCCGGTAATTCGTTGCCGGTCCGGGTAAAGACTTCGATCATGGATGGGGTAAGGCTGTATGACCAGGCATTAAAGGTGGAGGTGAGATCGCGGGCCAGCAGGCCAAAGCGCCATTGCTTCAGATCATACTGGGCGCCGGCGTCCAGCCCAAATCCCCAGGCCCGGGCAAAGTCCCCGACACGACGGTGAATAATCTTTACATTGGCTCCGTAGCGCAATCCGGGAATCTTACTGCTGCGGGCATACGACAACACAAAGCCGTAGTCGGCCGCCGAGAAGGTCGTAATGCGGTCGTAGTCAATATTGCCTTCGGCGTCGATGAGTTCAGTGGTGTTTGGAATATCATCCACACCAAAGCGGATCACACTAAGTGCCGCGGTGCTCTTGTCATCAATACGCGCCGCAACAGCACCGTAGTCGTACTTCGCGATCCCGGCAAAATATTCGGCGTGCATCAGGGATCCCTGAATTTTTGGTTGGATAAGCGCCAGGCCCGCGGGATTCCAGTAACCCGCTGTTACATCATCAACAATGCTAACCATTGCATTTGACATGGACAGGGCGCGGGCGCCAACGCCAATCGATAAAAACTCATTGCTGTATTTCGGCGCCTGTCCAAAAACATGTGAGGTGACGAAGCCCAGCAATAGTATCGTGATCCAAACTTTTCTCATATAATTTTCTCTTGTTCCGCCTTTAAACGGCTACGGGCAAGCTTTAGTATTTACGCCCTTCCGGGGAAAATGCTTCGTCCATGAAGAAACCGCTATCTTTGTATGATGTTGAATTTATGGATAAAAATACAAATTTACGGAACTTATGCCTACTTTTCAAAACCCCGCGCAATTTCGCGAATACGTGTATGCTTTTCAGCCGGCCCGGATCATCTTAAGTGCGTATGAGTTGGACTTGTTCTCCCGCATCGGAAGGCTGAACCTTTCTTCCGCCGCCATTGCGGAGGCCGCCGGTACCGACCCGCGGGCAACCGATCGCCTGCTCAACGCCCTGGTGGCGATTGGCTTGTTAGAAAAAAAGGACGGATGCTTTGCCAACGAGGCATTTGCCCGGCGATACCTCGACAAAGCCAGTGCCGATTACCTTACCGGATATGGCCATACGCTCAACATGTGGCAGACCTGGAGCGGGCTTACCGAAGCGGTAACACGAGGCACCTGTCGTGAACGTGTGGAAGAGAAGGATACGAACTGGACGGCAAATTTTATTGCCGCCATGGATGAGCGCGCACGCGTGCAGGCCGATGATGTGGTTCGGCTGATCGGGGTGAAGGAGCCCGGGCGACTGCTGGATATTGGTGGTGGATCCGGGGTGTACTCCCTGGCTTTTCTGCGGCAGGGGAAAGCCCGGACCGCCGTGATTCTTGATTTGCCGGAGGTGATAGCAGAAACCAAAGGCTATGTCGAACGAGCCGGCTTCAGCGACAATGTGCACTACATCTCCGGGAATTATCACGAGCAGGATTTGGGCGAATTCTATGATTTGATCTTTCTTTCTGCCATTGTTCATATCAATTCATACGATGAAAACCGTCGTTTGATTGAACGATGCGCCAGGGCATTGAATCCAGGCGGCAGGGTGATTATTCAGGATCATGTAATGGACGATGATCGGACGAACCCGGTGAACGGGGCCTTTTTTGCCTTGAACATGCTGGTGGCCACAGAACGAGGCGATACCTATACGGAGCAGGAGATGCGGGAATGGATGCAGGCAGCCGGCCTCGGCGATATTCAAAAGATTCCGGTGACCAACAACGCGATGATCATCGGAACAAACGTTCGGTGAATGAGCGCTTGATATTTACGATACAGGACGCGTATCAGCCAGGGCGGAGCCATCAGAACCAGAATTTTCAGCAGCTTGTTTACACATCCCGGCACCAGACTGGCCTTTTTGTGGAACAAGGCGCGGAGACTCAGCCGCACTACTTTTTCGGCGGTTTGAACGAGGCCGAATTTCAGGCCGCGTGCGATGTCGAGTTTGTTTTTGTCGAAGAGGTTGGTCGCCACGGCACCCGGGAATACCGTGGTTACCGAAACACCGTGGTCGAGCAGCTCGGTCCGCAGTGAGCGCGTAAAGGATTTCAGAAAGCTTTTGGTGGCAGCATAATAATTCAGGCCCGGGTAGGGCATCACGGCCGCAAGAGATGACATATTGAGTATGTATCCCCGCCCCCTTTTTTTCATTTCATTTCCAAAGTGCGCACACAGCAAGGAGGGGGTAATCATGTGCAATTGCATAATGGCCACGGCCTTTCCGGCTTCCACATCGCACACATCCCTGAAAAGGATTATACCAGCGTTGTTGATCAGAATTTCCACTTCCATGTCGTGGACGATAGAACATTCAATTACAGACTCCGCGGCACCCTCCCTCGAAAGGTCAGCGAAAAAAGCAACCGCCCTGATGTTATATTCTTGTTCAAGTGATCGGCAGTGATTTTCCAGTGCTTCCTGCTGGTTGCTTACGGCGAGGAGGTTCATCCCGCGGGCAGCCAACTGCCGGGCAAATTCGGCGCCCATGCCGGAGCTGGCGCCTGTAATTAAGGCTACGTTCTTCATGATGGTTATTCGGTTTTGCCGATTTCCTTCCACAGGCTATGTGGAATATCAGCGGTATGTTGATGGCAGGCCATATCCACCGAATACATACGGGCAATGCAATAGTTGCTGTGGGTGCAGGTGTTGTCGTTCAGATCACCCATCTGCAGTCGCCGTACAAAGCCCGGTTCGTTGAGCAAGGCGCGGGCCATGGCCACGCCTTCAAAACCAGCACTCAAGACTTTTTCGATGCTTGCAAGGCTGGTGAGGCCTCCCACGTAAACAAGCGGAACCCGCAGTGCTTCGCGAAACTTCAGGGCATCATCCAGAAAATAGGCGTCCTGAAAGGGCTTATTCCGAATCATCATTTTTCCGACCAGCTTGATGCCGTACTTAAGCCACCAGCTGTCCATGTAGTGGGTGAGGGTGCGTATGGGCATCTTTCCGCGCATCACCACCATAGGGGCTTTGCTGACGAAGCCACCGCTGAGTACGATACCGGCGGGGCCGAAACGTTCGATCTGTTTCCCCACCTCCAGGCATTCGGGAAGCTGCATACCGCCCCGAAAGCCGTCGTACATATTCATCTTAACAAAGACAGCAATATCGCTGGCGGCGGCCTCCATGGTGCAGTGCAGGGCCTCGTTCATAAAACGCATACGGTTTTCCAGGCTCCCACCGTATTCATCGTGCCGGTGATTGGTGTAGGGTGAGAGGAATTGACTCAACAGATAGCCGTGGCCGGCATGCACTTCCACCGCATCGAATCCGCCTTCGCGGGCGATGTTCACGGCATCGCCAAACGAACCGGCGATCTCAGCAATTTCGGTCTTTTTTAATCCCCGCGTCCAGGTGGGGGAGTATATATTGATGCCGGTACTGGCGCCTACCGGCCATTGGCCACATTGTGAGCGGTGCGACATATTTCCGCAGTGGCCGATTTGAATGGAGGCGGCAGCTCCTTCGGCATGAATAGCATCGGTGAGTCGCCGAAGGTCGGGAATGATTTCTTTGCGCAGCCAGAGCTGGTGCGGGAAAGATAAACCGCTCCGACAAACCGAGGCGTAGGCCACCGTTGTCATCCCGATACCGCCGGCGGCAACGGACCGGTGATACTGAATAAGCTGTTCAGAGACCTTATGTCCGGGGCACATCCCTTCGAAAGCCGCGGCCCGGATGGAACGGTTCCGGATTTGAAGCGGGCCAAATTTAACAGGTGAAAACAAACTCATAGTAAGATAAAATCGTTGAGATTTTTATATTCATCGTGTGATAATCCGCCCCAGTCCGCTATTTAAGCGGGTGTAGGCTTCTTTGAGCGTCTTGTCGCGCTGAAGCAAAATCATAATGTCCTCTTCCGATGCGTCGGCCTGGATGGCTTTTAATTCTTCCTGCACCTCATAGATCATATTCTCCAGCCGGCGTATCCGGATCGCCAGCAGGGATTCGGTAATGTCGTTCACCAGTACTTTGCTGTTTTCATCTTCCTTGGTGGGCACCGTGATGTGATGACGTTCTTCCCAGTTTCTGCTAAGCACGTAGGGGGAGCTGATCAGGTCAATGCAAACGCTGGCCAGGGCCGTTTCCGGATGATTGATAAAGTAGTGTTCATTGGGAATTTCCTGACGAGCCAGGGCGGCCGCGTAGAGTTCAAAAATTTGGGCGAAGTTCGGATCCTCAAAGTGCAGTTCGTCGTTGACCAGGTCCTGCACAATTAGTTCCCCCACGTGGATGCTATGACTAATCTCTTCTCCGGTTTCGTTTTTATCTGTCACATCAATCTTAATGTCGCCATAATTGAGCAGCAATTGGATGAGGTACTTTTCCTGTTCAAAGCTGCTTAGCGGATTGATGATTTTATTTTGATCGGGCGGTATCGTTTCGACCGCAGGAACATCGTCTTCCCTGACATCCGGATCTTTCCGGATTAGCTTTTTCCGCAGCAGACGGTTTAGTTCGTTGACCAGGGTCTGCTCGGGGATGTTCATCATTTCACTGCACTGACGCAGGTAGAGGCTGCGGCTGATCGGATCGGGAATGAGGGAAATGGTTTGTACAATATCTTTGATGAGCCCTGCTGTTTTGATGGGATCGTTTTTCGATTCCGCCAACATCAGTTTCAGTTTGAAGGCGATGAAGTTGACCGCATTCTTGTCAATAAAGGCTTCCAGTTCGGCCGGCCGGTGCGTTCGTGCGTAGGAGTCGGGGTCTTCACCGTCGGGAAAAAGCACAATGCGCACATTCATTCCTTCGCTGAGAATCATCTCGGTTCCCCGGATGGCCGCTTTGATCCCGGCGCTGTCGCCATCGTATAAAATGGTAATGTTGGAGGTATAGCGCTTGATCATCCGGACCTGATCGGCGGTGAGTGAAGTGCCCGAAGAGGCCACCACATTCTCTACCCCGGATTGAAACAGCGAAATTACGTCGGCATTTCCCTCCACCAGGAGGCAATGATCTTTTTTCGCGATCGCGTTGCGGGCGAAAAATATTCCGTAAAGAGTTTTGCTTTTGTTGTAGATTTCCGATTCGGGCGAGTTGACGTACTTTGGTTTGTCTTTCTCGTTTCCGAGCAGGCGGGCGGTAAAGCCAATTACGCGGCCCGACTGATTATGAATGGGAAAAATAATCCGTCCCCGAAAGCGGTCATACAGCCGTTGATCTTTTTCCACGCTTAAGCCCAGTGTAACCAGGTAATCTTTACGGTAACCGCTCTGCAGAGCGGCACCGGTTAGGTTGTCCCATGCTTCCGGGCTGTAGCCGAGCTGAAATTTCCTGATGATGTCGGTAGTGAACTCCCGTTCTTTCAGGTAAGAAAGTCCGACGGCTTTGCCTTCTTCGGTTTCAAAAAGCTGATGCGTAAAGTGTTTCTGGGCAAACGCGTTGGTCAGGAAGAGCCCCTCCCGTTCATCGGCGGCGGCTTTTTCGGCCGGATCGGCCTCCGCTTCTTCAATTTCGATATGGTACTTGCGGGCCAGGTATCGCAGGGCTTCGGGGTAACTGTAGTGCTCGTGTTCCATGATAAAATTCACAGCATTTCCGGCCTTGCTGCATCCAAAACACTTGTAAATTCCTTTCACCGGAGATACCGTAAACGACGGGGTCTTTTCGTTGTGAAACGGGCATAATCCCAGCATGTTGACGCCACGCTTTTTAAGCGATACAAAGTCGCCAATTACTTCTTCTATACGCGCAGTTTCAATAATCTTTTGAACGGTTTCCGGAGGAATCATGGACGCTGAATTTCGTGCTAAAAGTAGCAAAAACAATGGAGGTGGTCATGATGAGCATAGGTTAAATTTTGCGCTCATGACGTTTTGTGGTGAAATTCGCTATACATTTGCTGGCTTAAAAAAGTATGCGGTTATGAATATTATTATTGTGGGCGATGGCGAAGTGGGTTTTCACCTGGCTAAACTGCTGTCGGACGGAACGCAGAATATTACCATCGTTGACCCCCACGAGGACTTGCTTAAACGTATCGAAGACCAGAGTGATCTGCTCACCATCGTGGGCGATTCCACATCACCCTCGGTATTGCGCCAGGCCCATGTGAAAGAAGCCGACCTGGTTATTTCTGTGCTGCACGATGAAAAGGTGAACATCATAACAGCCGCATTGGCGAAGAAACTCGGGGCTAAACGAACCATTGCCCGGGTAGATAACATTGAGTATCTTACCGACGAAAGCCGGGAGATGTTTAAGGATTTTGGAATCGACACCCTGGTTTGTCCCGAACGCATCGCTTCGAAAGAAATCGTGAAACTACTGGATCAGCCAGCCGCAACGGAGGTTTTCGAATTTTCCGGGGGTAAGCTGATCCTGTTTTTAATAAAACTCGACAATAAAGCCAAGGTCATCGGGAAATCGCTGGATACGGTGGCGCGTGAGAACAACCAACTGGCTTTCCGCGCCATCGCAATTCACCGCGAGAGCCGTACTATTATGCCCCGGGGTAATGATGTTTTTATGGAAGGCGATCTGGCGTATGTTATTACCAAACCGGAAGGGATTGACCAACTCCTCGATTTGGCAGGCAAAGAAAAGACACCGGTCAATTCTGTTATGATCGTGGGTGGTGGACGAATCGGACGCAAAACGGCCTCCCTGATCGAAGACTCCAAAAATGTAAAAATTATCGAATCCGATCGCGAGCGCTGTGTTTTTCTTTCGGAGATGCTCAACAAAACCATGATCATTAACGGCGATGCCCGTAGTTTTGATTTGATGGAGGAAGAAGGCATTCGCCATACTGACGCCTTTCTGGCGCTTACCAACGATTCGGAGATCAATATTCTAACATGCCTGATGGCCCGTAATTATGGTGTGAAGCGGACGATTGCACTTGTTGAGAACATTGACTATATCGATATTTCGCAAAAAATAGGCATTGATACTATCATCAATAAAAAACTCACGACCGCCAGCTACATCGTACGTTTTACGCTGGGCGAAGGCGTATTATCGTCAAAATGCCTGATTGGGGTGGATGCCGATGCTATTGAGTTTACCGCGCTACCGGGTTCCAAGGTAACCACGAAGCCGATCCGCGATTTGTCCTTTCCAAAGAATGCTATTATTGGAGGTATCATCCGGGGAAATCAGGGATACATTGCCATCGGTAGTTTTCAAATACAGCCGGGCGATCGCGTGGTGGTGTTTACCCTGCCAGAGGCTGTAAAAAGTATTTCCCGTTTATTTATCTGATATAAGTGTTTAAGTCAATTTATCTTCGGCGCGTCATTTTCGTTCTGGGTCTTACTCTCATGGTAGAAGGCCTGCTCATGCTATTGGGTCTGCCCTTTTCGTTGTATTATGGGTCTGGCGATAAGGCCGCCCTGGGCTGGTCTTCGTTGATTACATTTTTGACCGGAGCAGCCCTCGCGTTTTTCAGCCGTACCCGTGAAAAAAAGCCGGTGGGGCGGCCCGAGAGTTTTTTAATGGTGACGGTGGTGTGGGTGTTTTGGTCGGCCTTTGGAACAATGCCCTTTCTTTTTAGCGGAGCGATGGGGAACTTTACAGATGCGTATTTCGAATCCATTTCCGGATTTTCCACGACCGGTTCATCGGTGCTTCGCGATGTTGAAATCGTGCCCCATGGTGTGTTGTTTTGGCGCAGCCTAACCCATTGGATTGGGGGTATGGGCATTGTGGTCTTTACTGTGGCGCTGTTGCCCTTCATGGGAGCGGGCGGAAGCCAGTTGTTTTCAGCGGAGGCCTCCGATCCTATTAAAGAGAAAATTCGTCCACGCATCATCGATGCAGCAAAAATTTTATGGGGCATCTACCTGTTGTTGACCCTGGTGATGACGACCTTGCTCTTGTTCGGGGGCATGAGCCTTTTTGATGCCCTCTGTCATACTTTTGGCGCCATTGGAACCGGCGGGTTTTCTACCCGCAACCTCAGCATGGGGGCTTTTAGTCCCTACTGTCAGTATGTGGTGATTCTTTTTATGGTGTTGGGCGCCACCAACTTTAGCCTGCATTTTTTTGTACTTACCGGCAAATGGCGCAATATGCTGCGCGATCAGGAGTACCGTTTTTATATGGGCATCATTGCTCTTTCTACGTTGTTTATCGGTGCCTGGCTTTTTATCGGACGAGGGTATGATTTAGAGACTTCTTTTCGAACGAGCTTGTTTCAGGTTACAGCCATATTATCTACCACCGGGTATGCAACAGATAATTTTTATGCCTGGGCTACACCACTCTGGATGTTGCTTTTTTTACTGATGTTTATGGGCGGAATGGCGGGCAGCACCACCGGTGGCATGAAGCAGGTGCGCGTGCTGATCGCCGCCAAGGCCATACGAACCGAGTTCAAGAAGGTGTTGCATCCGAGCGCCTTTATTACCCTTAAGCTAAACGGCAAGACGGTCCGTGATGAGGTACTACGGAACGTTTTTATCTTCCTGTTTATATACATTGGTACCTTCATCGCGGCTTCCTTGGCGCTGATGATAATGGGCGTGGATTTTATCACGGCCATCGGCTCCTCCGCCGCCACCCTGGGTTGTATTGGCCCGGGATTGGGCGAAACCGGGCCGGCCGGTAACTTTTCCGGCATACCGATGGCCGGGAAATGGGTGCTTTCCTATTGTATGTTGGTAGGTCGTTTGGAATTATTTTCCGTGATCATATTGTTCTCGCCCGCTTATTGGAAAAGGTAATGATTACACTTACGGACTCATCGTTTTCTCGCAGTCAGGAGGTCTCCATCGCATGAGTACAGCCATTAATTTTAAGTATGTTTTTCGCACCGTGGGCCTGGTGCTGATGATAGAGTCTGTGTTTATGCTCAGCGGCCTGCCGTTCTCGTTTTATTTCCGCTCCGGTGATCACGGGCCGCTTCTGCTCTCTTTCCTGATTACTCTGGCAGCGGGTTTGGCTCTGTTTCTGCCCTTTGTCCGAACATTTCAAAAAAATATTGGCAAGCGGGAGGGTTATTTAGTGGTTTCCGCCACCTGGGTGCTGATCTCACTTTTTGGTACGCTGCCCTATCTGCTGAGTGGAGCCATTCCTCGTTTTACCGATGCCTTTTTCGAAAGCATTTCCGGTTTTTCAACGACAGGGGCTTCGATCTTAACCGATGTGGAAGCGGTTCCTCAAGGATTGTTGTTCTGGCGCAGCATAACGCATTGGATCGGGGGTATGGGAATTATTGTTCTGTCTGTGGCAATTCTGCCTTTTCTGGGCGCCGGCGGCATGCAGTTGTTTTCGGCTGAATCCAGCGGCCCCATGGGCGAGAAACTACATCCGCGCATCCGGGAAACCGCGAAAAAACTATGGGGTATCTATGTGTTGCTCACCGTTGCTGAGGTATTTCTTCTGATGGTGGGCGGAATGCCTCTGTTCGACTCTATGTGCCATTCTTTTGGCACTGTGGCCACGGGTGGTTTCGGGGTAAAAAATGACAGCATAGCAAGCTATAGTCCATACATTCAGTATGTCATTACAATTTTCATGATTCTGGCCGCCACAAATTTCACGCTTCATTATTACGCGCTTACGGGTAATATCAAACGATACTTTAAAGATGAAGAGTTCAGATTGTTTCTGGGGATCATTATAGGAGCGGCACTTTTTATTGGTCTAAATCTTTACTTCCGCACCCAATACAGCCTTGAACATTCCCTTCGGGCGGGATTTTTCCAGGTGGCGTCGATTATTTCCTGTACAGGCTTTGCCAGCGAAGACTTCGTTTTGTGGCCCACCGCCCTCTGGCTTGTGCTGTTTTTTCTTATGCTCATTGGCGGATGTGCCGGCAGTACCACGGGTTCTGTTAAGGTAATGCGTTACCTTATGCTGTTTAAAATGGCGGGACGGGAGTTTAAGAAGATGTTTCACCCCAGTGCCGTCCTGGTATTACGCTACAATAAAAAACCGGTCAGCGATAATGTGTTGACTAAGATAATGGCTTTTTTTCTTATCTACATCCTCACCTTTGCCACAGGGGTTCTCTTACTGTCGGTGAATGACATTGATTTTACGTCGGCAGCGGGGGCCGTAGCTACCACTATGGGCGGCGTTGGCCCCGGATTGGGTGTTTTCGGTCCCATGAGTAATTATTCAGCCGCCCCGGATTTTAGCAAATGGGTTCTTGCCGCCTGTATGCTGCTGGGTCGCCTTGAGCTTTTTTCGGTGCTGATCCTTTTTACACCCTCCTTCTGGAAACGTTAAGAGAACTTTAATTTTGAAAAAAAAGAGAATGCCTTTTATCGGCATTCTCTTTTTTTTCTTGCTTACGAAATTTTTCGGAATTATTTCATGGTGTACTGAAAACCAGTTTAGTAGATTACGTTATCCGAGGATAATGACAGCAGCTGCCAACACTAACATGAGCACTGCATAAATCAGCCAGAAAAAATATTCCTTCGCGGTGTTCATAGCTTTAAATTTTAAGTTGTTTGTCATATAATACTTTAATTAGGTCAAAGTTACATTTATTTATAGCGCAACGCAATCAATAAGCAGTTAACGGTTCGGTCTTTTAAGTATCCGGTAAAAAATGAACGCCAATGCAGCTTATTTAGATTTGCTATAAAGAAGACAGCGCTTTTTTGAAAAGGTTGCCTGAGTCCAAAAAAAATTTATGAATACTTAACAAATGAAACATTTTGAAATTTATTGCACGCTTTGTCAGATTTAGGGGGAGGAACAATATTATTTTATTATTTTTGCGAACAAAGCTCCTGTGATGAAAGTGAAAATCGCCGTGTTGGTCTTGTTTTTACTAGGCACTTCCCTTAAAATGGATAAGCCGGCGTATCAGCTTTTTGATGTTCGCGGAAAAAAAACCACCTACCATAAATTGTTGCAGGATGCAGAGGGGTGCGAGGTCGTTCTTTTTGGCGAAATTCACGGGAATCCGCTATCGCACTGGTTAGAACTTCAGCTCACCAAAGATCTTTTTAAGCTAAAAAAGCAGAACCTGATACTGGGTGCCGAAATGTTTGAAGCGGATCATCAGGGGGTGCTTAATCGTTATCTGAAAGGAGAGGTTTCGGAGGATACGCTGCAGGCCAACGCCCGTTTATGGCAGAATTACGGAACAGATTACAAACCCTTGGTGGAATTTGCGCGCAACACGAACCTGGAATTTGTGGCCACTAATATTCCCCGGTATTACGCTGCGATGGTATACGACTACGGCTTCGAGGCATTGGAAGCACTAACGGAACCTGTACGTTCTTACGTAGCCCCCCTGCCTATTGCTTATGATCCCGAGCTGGATTGCTACAGCAATATGTTGCAGATGAGTATGGGCGGTCAGGTTTCACCCAATCTTCCCAAGGCGCAAGCCATTAAGGATGCAACCATGGCGCACTTCATCCGGAAGAACCTGAGCCCGGGTAAAACACTGCTCCATTTCAATGGTACCGCACACAGCGATTTTTTTGAGGGTATTATGTGGTACCTGAAGAACGCCGACCCCTATTTGAAAGTCTTGACCGTGGCCACAGTGGAGCAAAGTGATTTGTCGGCACTTTCGGAAGAATCCATTCTCCGGGCGGATTATATTCTGGTGGTGCCGGATGACATGACACGGACCTTCGAATAAATCCTTGTTTTTATTGCCTTCCAAACACCTTTCCTTCGCTTATTACGTTTTCAAACAAGGCTTGTTAATATTTCACGCCCGTTAACCATCCTCTGATGGATGGAAGGATTAATTTTGCAGCTATGGACGTCTCTGAAATAAGCCAGGCTAAAAAGGAACGCTTTTATCAGCGGCCGCGTTTTCAACGTCGCCTGAAGAAAACCTTGATTAGTCTGGCAATACTGCTCGTATTGGCCGGTGGCGTGGGCCTCTTCATCGGGTATTATTATGAAGATACCGTGAAGGGTATCATCGTTACCCAATTGAACAAGCAGTTGAACTGTAGAGTGGAGGTTCAGGATATTGAGTTTTCTGTTTTTGCACGTTTCCCTTTTGCATCAGTGCATTTCAAAAATGTGCGGATTTATGACGCCTACGGCGATACCGTTTCATATGATAAGTTTTCACCTCATCATGTTCGGAAATGGACCTCGGCCGGTTTTGCCTACGATAGCCTGCTCCTGAAAGCAAAAGACGTGTACCTGCAGATGTCAGTCTGGGATCTGGTTTTCGGCCAATACCACGTACGGCGGGTGGAGGTGGGCGATGCGTTGCTGCAGCTCAAGATTTTTCCCAACGGCGATGACAACTATCATTTGCTGAAGCCTTCTTCCGACACTACAGGCAGCGATAATTTCAGCCTTGACCTGCAAAAGCTCACCTTATCCAACGTGGATTGTCGCTACATGGACTATCCTGCGCGCCAGGATTATGCCCTGCTGGCAAGGGACGCTACACTCAAGGGTGAATTCATGAAGGATACGTATGAACTGGAAATCGAGGGTTCGGTGGCGGTCGATCGCATTAAATCCTATGGAACCAATTACTTCAGGGCTGATAACACCTTTCTGAACATGGCTTTGCAGGTTGATCAGCTGAAGGAGACGGTGACCTTCTCGCGTGGCGAAGTGCGCGTGGGCGACCTGGAACTCTTCCTCAAAGGTTATGTGGCCTACGGGGATGATCGTCGGGAGCTGGCATTAAACATGAATGGAACCCAGTTGTCGTTGCAGGATTTCCTGGAAGCGCTGCCATCCTTATGGCAAGACAAAATCAAGGATTTTAAGGGTAGGGGCCGTTTTGATTTTCAAGCGGTACTCAAAGGAAGCTGGGCGGGAACGCAATTTCCTTTGTTTTCGGCTGAAGTCAGCCTTGTGGACGGGGAGATAGAACAACGCAAAAGCGGCATCCGGCTTAGCCGGGTTTGCTTAAAGGCGAAATTCAGCGGTGCTTCCGGACAGTCTGCCGAACTTACCGTACCCTCGTTTTCGGCGGTGTTAAAACAGGGCGACATCAGCGGAAGCTTTAGTATTAAAAATTTCAACAAGCCGGACCTATCGTTGAAGGCGAAAGGCCATCTGGATCTGTCTGTTCTAAACGAGTTTGTGCAGTCGGACACCCTCGCGGCCATGAGTGGAACCCTTGATTTTGATCTGATGTACAAAGGCCAGATGCAAAGCAGTCGTGGATTCTCCGGGGCGGATTTTGTGAACTCAAGCTCCTCCGGCAGCCTGAAGCTTCAGGATGCTGCCTTTGAATTCCGGCAAAACAAGCTTCGCTTCTCAGGGCTGAACGGTCAATTTAAGTTTAGCAATAACGATTTGATCTCGGAGAATTTCCGGGGAAAAATTGACAATAATGATTTCTTCATTAAGGGTTATTTCCGCAATCTTCTGCCCTACATCCTGCTCGAAAATCAAAACCTTCAGGTGAAAGCCGACTTTATCTCTCAGCACATCGACATGGAGGAGTTGTTACAGTATCAAGTCAGTTCAGGTGATACCCTCTTACGGCTCGATATCTCCCCAAAGCTGGACCTGGATTTTGATGTGAAAGTCCGACGTTTTTCCTTTGGCAAATTCAGGGCTGCCGATATTGTCGGTCGAATGCGGATTCATAACCGGCAGGTTCTGGTAGAAAACCTTTCTTTTGGCGCGATGGATGGGCGCGTGAGCGCAACCGGGCTTTTGGATAACAGCCATAATGGCCAGTTGCTGATTAGCTGTGATGCCCATTTGCAGCGTGTTGATATCAGAAAAATGTTCTATCAGCTTAACAATTTCGGGCAGGAAGCGTTGACCGATCAAAACCTGAAGGGTTATCTAACCACCGACATTCAGTTGAAATCAAACTGGAGCAACCTCTTCGAAGTGGATCAGTCCTCCATTACAGCAAAGGCAAAAGTGGTGATTGAAAATGGGGAGCTCATTCATTTTGCGCCCATTGAGGGATTATCCAAATACATGAAAAACCGAAATTTCGCCACGATCAAATTTGCTACCCTCACCACCCATGTGAACATTCAGGACCGGATGATCACTATACCGCCCACCAATATCCGCAACGATGTATTGGATGTAGATTTCAACGGCACCCACTCCTTCTCTAACGCGATTAATTATCATGTTTCCGTATTGTATGCGGAAATACTTAATAGCAACCGTGACCGACAGAGTGAGTATGGTGAGGTAGAGGATGACGGTTTGCACCGCGAGCGGTATTACTTCCAAATTACGGGTACCACCGAAAACCCCATTTACAAGAAGGTTGATAAGGCAGCTTATCGTGAAAACCTGAATGTACGGGTACGCGAGGAAAAGCAAACGTTAAAGGAGGTACTAAAAAAAGAATTCGAGTGGTTTAAAAAGGATACGGTGAATGCGCCGCAAAAGCCCCGGCAGGGCGTTCATGAACCCGAATTTCAAATGGAATGGGAGTAGCTCCCAGAAGCAATACGCACCACACATGCTACATTCCTGTAATACGGAAAGTGAGTTTTCCCGTAAGATTTTTGATGGGTTCATCGAAGCGATAGCTTCCGTAGCGGTAAAAACCGCCTACACCGAAACCCAGGTAAGCAAGGTTCAGCAGTTTCACCCGCAACAGGTTGTCGACAATAAGGCCGGCCTCGAAGAATCCTTTAGTGGGGGCGGCTATGGCGAGTTTGTGATGGCTGTCAGCATGGCGTAAATCACCAAAAAGAAAATTGTGGGCCAGCGTTAACTCGGGCTTGAATTTTTTACCATGAAGCAGGAAGCGCCCAAAGTTGTGTGCAAGGTGAAACGCAAGGTAACGATTGCTAACAAACTCACCCGGTCGCAGGGTCTGGAAACTATGGCGTAGGTATAGGGAAATGTCGCCACCATAACTGCCCCGGCCGCGGAAAAGCCGCGTGTAGGGAACATCGCCCCATACCTGGCCGGCCATGAGCAAGAGGCTGGTGCGCCCCAGGTTTCGGATGTCAAAGTCTTCGCTAATGGCTGCCTCAGCTTTGAAGTAATCAAATTCCCCATTTAAAAAGTCATCGAACCCTTTGCTTAGGGTGAGGTAGAACACAGGGAAGTTTCCGGGCGATGAGTAGCGTTGTCCAAAGGCCCGGGTGATTTCATCTTTGACGGTATATCGGAGCGACAGGCGCAGGTCGGTGAAATCAAATCCGGTGTCGCTTACTGCATTTGGCGGCTGAAAATAGTAATCATACTGGGGCATGGCATGGGTCTGGGAGAGGGCGAGCTCGGCTTCAAGAAAGCGCAAGGTGCGGAACCGAAAGCCAGCCTCAATGGTTTCGGACAGATCAAAACGGTCGCCAATCATATCAAACCAATAGCTGGCTTGGCGGAAGCCCGTGAAGGTGCTTAATCCGGGCTCCGCGACATCATTGCGGTACCGGCCAAAAAGCTCCCAGTCGTGCTTGCGCCAAAGGCGAAACAGAAGGTCACCCCCATACTTGTAGCGTTTGTCGGAAAAACCATAGCCAAGGTAGCCTCCCAGTGTGAACCATTTCGAAACCCGCTGGCCGGTGCGAACCCCAAGCCCCAGGCGATGGCCCTCGAGTTCATTGTAATTATATAATTTGTCGATGGACCAATCCAGCGGACCTATGGGCAAAAAGCCTTCCATGAGGGCCGGAAGGGCGCGGGTGTAATAATCGAAATTCATACGACGGCCCAGGGAATCCATGTAATGATAGGTGCCGGACTCGAATCGGTTCAGGCTGTCGGTCCGGTAGTGATTCCAGATTATGGCATCCTTACGGAGCGCCGAGTCTGAAAGACGGACCTGATCGGGGCCGAAATCGCGGGGGTGCAGCCCTGGAGCCAGGTTCACCCTGGTAATATAGCTTCGGCCTTTAAGTAACAGACCCAGCTTTTCGTTGGGATACCTGGGGAGCAGCCATTCATAATTCAGCTGTTCAGGGAACCAGGTGTCTTGATGGCGCCGGTATTGCTGTTCCACTGTAATATTCCATAATCCGGATTCGGCGGGGGTTGCAGAGATATATTGCAAGGCGTATCCGTGGGTGTTGACGTAGGCCGTGCCTTTCAGTCCGTTGAAGTTCCGACCTTTCAGTGGATAGAAGGAGATCACAAAGATACTGTCATTCCCGTCGTACAGCGTATCGGCTGGGAGGTACTGATAGCGGCCAATAGCTCCTTCTGCGAACGGATTCTGGTAGCCGCAGACTGTTCCCGTGTTGAGGTTGATTTGGGGCGCATAAAAAGAGAAAGGCTGCAAGTCGGTGGCCATGGGTGCAAAATCCGGATTTCTGAAGCCCGAAACCCGATTCGCCAGAATGGTTTCCTGCAGTCGATCGGGTGCCAGAAAGTTTCTCTGTGTGTAGGATTCCATCATCATCAGATGACGTTCCGACCGGCTGTTTACCAGGCGCAACAAACTGCTGTCGGCCTTGCTGCTGTCGGTTTTCCATTGTTCCAGGGCTTCGTAGTATTTCGGTCCGGGTTTCCATTCGGCCGTAAGCTTGTTGTAACTGTAGCATTGGTAGGCCGGGAACAAATCCGGATCGTTCAGCGGGCGGTTCGCGATGACCTTTCGGACGATACGGTGCAGCGGGTTTTCACCTGGAAAGACAACAACTTCGGAAAGTTCATACTGAATTTTTTGCAGCTTGATCTGCAAGCCATGGGTACGTCCGCTAAGTTGGATTTCCCGGGGGGCGTAGCCAATGTAAGATAATTGCAGCGACATAGGTTGCTGGCCGGTAGAGATGGTGAAACGTCCGTCGATGTCGGTTTGCCCGCCTTCCCGGGTGTGGTTCACTATAATATTTACGAAAGCCAGGGGTTCACCGGTCAGCGAGTCGTTGACTGTTCCTGAAAGGTGGTGGCGCTGAGCGACACTGCCGGCGGGCCAGAACAGGAATGACTGCAGGCACAGCAGGAACATAATGCGGGCGAGGTTCATGATGCCACAAACTTACACATTATTCCGTTTTTGGAGTCAATTCCGCGGGCAGCAGTCAACGCAGCCAGTGCGAAAAAGTTGGAGGTTACAAAAAAATGTTTAATTTTGCATCTCATGGTCTCGTGGCCGAGTGGCTAGGCGCCGGTCTGCAAAACCGCTTACAGCAGTTCGATTCTGCTCGAGACCTCACTAAATACCCGTTTGCCTTGTGATAGACAAACGGGTATTTTGTAAAAAAATCCCGCCCAAACTTTCGTTGTGACGGGAATGAGGTCTCCAACCATTATTAATTCAACATGAGACCGTTCGCTAACAATCCGTTTTCAAAGGGGGATCGATTTCTAATGTGCTATTTTTCTTTATTTTTCAAGACAAGCCGAGGAAATCGTTTGGGTTAAAAAAACACGACCTTTAACAACACCAGAACGATAATGGCCAGGGCAATCATCAGGAAAAAAAGGACTTCGTTGGATATTTTTGGTTTTTTCATCGGATTAAAAAAATATAGATAGTACGAATGTGCGAAAGTAGGAATTCTCCCCGCGGGATGGAGTTAGAATCTGATTAGAAAGTTTATAGAATCCGATTAATTTAGAGGCCCGGAAGGTTCTTGTACTAATTTTGCCCTCATCTAAGCAAACCCATGAACAAGGTTAGTGTATTGATTGTAGAAGACGAACTGCGTCTGGCCCGGGTGATCAAGAAGCAACTGGAAGACGTGAACTTTGGTGCCGATATCGCGCATGACGGATATATGGGACACATGTTGTTTCTGAATAATCATTACGATCTCATCATCCTGGACATAAATCTTCCGCTGATGAATGGCTATGATTTATGCCGCGAAATTCGCAAGACGGATGAAAAGATTCCGATTATTATGCTCACTGCTTTGGGATCGCCGGATAACAAGCTCACTGGTTTTGATGCCGGGGCCGACGATTATATGCTTAAACCCTTTGATATTCGTGAACTTCTGGCGCGTATTCATGTTTTTCTGCGGCGTACGGAGTCACCCCCGCTGCCTGAAATTTTAAGTATATCCGACCTGGAGATGGACATTAGCCGCAAAGAGGTAAAGCGGGGCAATAACAGAATTGAACTTACCGCCAAGGAGTTTTTGTTGTTGGAAACCTTCCTGCGTCACAAAGAGGAGTTGCTTTCACGTGAGTTCATCGCCGAGAAAGTCTGGGGAATTGATTTTGATCCAGGAACAAACATAATAGATGTATATGTAAATTATTTGCGAAAAAAAATTGATAAAGATTATCCGGTAAAACTCATTCATACGCGTTACGGATTTGGTTTTTTTTGCAGTGATAAAGTCAGCTAGCACATGAACATCAAGACGCGCCTTTCTCTTCAGTACTCTTTGATAGTAACCGTTGTGCTGGTTTTCTTTTCCTTTTTCGTGTACTATTTTTCCTGGTCAAGCCAGCTAAATCGTTTCCGGGAGAACCTGCTGGAGAGTGCGAAAAACACGGCGATTCTTTTAATTGATGTGGTGGAGGTAGATTCAACGCTGCTAAAGAAAATTCATGCCTCCACTTTTTCGCTGGATGAGGAAGAGGTGGTGTTGACGGATGCCTCCCTGCGTCCGGTTTACAGCAATAATGTTCGTTATTTGCAAGCGCCCCTTATCCGCGATCAGTATGCGGCCACCGACACCCGCTTCTTCTCCTACCGCGAAAAAGACGGGGTGATGTACGCGCATCAGCTCAAGGACAAAACCTATTACGTTTATGTGATGGCTTCGGATGCGGCCCGGCGCAACAATTTGTCGGAACTGCTCGACATCCTGGCCTGGAGTAGCGCAATCAGCATTCTTTTATCCATTCTTCTTTCGTATTTATTCTCGAAGAATGCCATTAAACCGATTTCTGATATTATTCGCAGGATTCAACAGATCAGTTCCTCCCGTCTCAATACGCGCCTTCAGGAAGGGCCCAATAATGATGAACTGGCGCAGTTGGCCCGCTCGTTCAACGAAATGTTGGTAAAACTGGACAAAGCGTTTAAGAATCAGGAAGAATTTATTTCAAACGCCTCCCACGAATTGCGCACCCCGCTTACGGTTATGATTGCCGAGTCCGATTACTTGCTGGGGGGGGCGCACGACGAGGCTGCATACCGCGAGCACCTGAAAAGTCTGGTGGAAGATTTGAAAAACCTGAATGCACAGCTCAGCAGTTTGCTGGAATTGGCGCAACTTAACAGTAGCCTTGCGATTCAATTTGCAGGCGTTCGGATCGACGAGATTATTTTTACAGCTATTCAATGGGTGAAAATGAAATATCCCGAGCGCAAAATCATTCCGCAAATACAATATGAAGAAAAGGAGGGAGAGTGGTTAATTCATGGTAATGCAAGCCTCCTGGAGATTGCTTTTAAAAACCTGATTGAAAACGCCTGTAAATTTTCACAGAAGGATGTGGAGGTTTTGCTTACCTTTTCGGATCCAGTATTTCGGGTACAAATCTCCGATCAGGGTATCGGGATTCCTTCCGGAGAGGTGGAGAACATTTTCAATACCTTCAATCGGGGTTCGAATGTTAAGAACCGTGAGGGATTTGGGATCGGGCTTTCCCTGGTGGCTAAAATTCTGGAATTGCACGACGTGAATTTTGCCCTGAACAGTGTAGAAGCGGAAGGCACACGATTCAACGTTGAATTTATTCCGCACCGGCCCGACATAACCGACAACACAGACCCATATAACAAACCTAAATACACTTAATCAAACCAATTATTTATGATCAGACCAAAACGTTACGCTAGCGCCCGGCGCACAACCGGCATTGTGGCATTTTTAACGGCCCTGGTGGCCCTTGTGGTGTTCCCCCTGTTCTCCTTTGCTTCGGGAGGTGGCGAGGCCCCCGCGATTAATGGAATTCGCATCGAATTCATTCTTTTTGCACTAACCTTGATGGGAGTAGCCTTGTTTCACAAACAAACCTTTTGGGTTGCCTTGATTGGACTTGCCACCATTGTGCTCTACAAATTAGTTTTTGTTACGGGGTACCATTGGGGTGAGCACTTTTTGGGCGAAAATTCCCTGCTGAGCCAGTTGGCTGATAAGCATAACCGGCAGGGCGAATGGGGTATTTTGCTTAACCTTATGGGACTCTTGTTGGGTTTTGCCATTTTGGCCAAGATTTTCGAAGACTCCGGTGTACCGGATATTCTGCCCCGTTATCTTCCCGATGACTGGAAAGGACCCTTTGTGCTGCTGATTTTTGTGTTTATTTTATCGTCCTTTTTAGATAACATTGCCGCGGCCATGATTGGTGGAACGGTGGCCATGGTGGTCTTTAAGGGCAAAGTGCACCTGGGCTTTCTGGCAGCGATTGTGGCGGCCAGTAACGCAGGGGGCGCCGGTTCGGTTGTCGGCGATACCACCACTACCATGATGTGGATTGATGGGGTTTCAGCCATGGATGTTCTCCACGCGTTTATTGGGTCGGCGGCCGTATTGGTTGTGGTGGCCTGGTTTGCTTCGCATCAGCAGGATAAACATCAGCGTATCATCAAAGATGCTCCACAGAATGCAAAAGTAGATTACGGACGCTTATTTATTGTCGCATTTATCCTTGCCGGAGCGATCGCCGCCAATGTAATTTATGATATGCCGGCGCTCGGGGTGTGGATTGCAATCCTTGTTGGCGCTATTTTCCGCAAAATGCCCTGGCATGAAGTGGGCGCCTCCATCAAAGGCACGATTTTTCTGATGTGCTTGGTAACCGCGGCTTCCCTGATGCCCGTAGAAACCTTGCCGGATGCCTCCTGGATGACTGCCTTTATCCTGGGCTTTGTTAGCGCTGTTTTCGATAATATCCCGCTCACCAAGCTGTGTTTGGATCAGGGACATTACGACTGGGGTATCCTGGCCTATGCCGTGGGATTTGGTGGTTCTATGGTGTGGTTTGGTTCTTCCGCCGGGGTGGCGCTGACCAACAAATTCCCCGAAGCCCGCAATGTGACCAAATGGTTACGCAAGGGCTGGCATGTTGTGTTGGCTTACATTATCGGATTTTTCGTGCTTTACCTTATTTGGGGATGGCATCCCACCTCCAACAAAGAGCACAGGGAACCGGCTATTGAATGTACCGCCGAGGGTTGTCATGTAGCAAAAGAAGCTCAGACAGCCACAGTAGCGGACTAAGTCCGGTAGGCTGACGACAAAAAAATACCGGCCCGGTAAGCTTCATGCTTCCGGGCCGGTATTTTGCTTTCACGACGTACATCAGAAGAGATCACTAAACAATTTGGCATAACGGATTTTCCAAGCCCGTAGAGAGTATTGCTCTTCAACGGTTCGGCGACCAGCCTCACCAAGGCGCTGCCGAAGTTCTTTGCTTTCGATGAGCTGGCTTAGTTTTTCCAGCCACTCTTCTGTTGATGCGGCCAGAAATCCGTTTTCACCGTCGCGGATAATGGTGTTGTTTACTCCCACGGGCGACATCACGGCGGGGATGCCCAGCGCCATGTATTGCAATCCTTTAAAACCGCACTTGCCGCGGGCCCAGGCGTCGTCCGGCAAGGGCATTACCCCTATGTCGATGGCGGCAAGGTCGTCTGTTTCCGTTTCTCGCTGCCAGCGGATAAAGGTCAACGGAAGGTTTTTATGCTGCCAGGGACGGTCGGCGATGACCCGGAAGCACAGCCGGTCTCCATAGCGGTGGTATAATTCTTCCCATACGGGAATGGCCAGTTCCAAATGGCGGAGCGTTGTGATGGATCCGGTCCACCCAATGCATACGGGTCGACCGGAAGGTCTGGAACACGCTACTGGTTTGAATTGTGAGGTGTCGAGGGTCGTCGGGACCACCACGACATGCTCGTTAAATTGTCGTGCATAGTTCGCCAAATAATCATTTCCTGTAATGACAAGCCGACATACGCGTAGAATGTCTTCTGTTTTGGATGGGCGTTTTAACCAGGCAAGTTTTCGGTTTCCTTCGCTCACATCCTGCAGCCAGATGGCATCGTCGAAATCGAGGATTAAGTTAGGGCAGCGCCGGGCCAATTGTTTTTCGAACCAAACCGAACCGAACATGACCGCTTCGCGATAAATAAAAACGATATCGTACTGAGCGGCTTTTTTAAGGTCACGAAGGCGAATGTGTAATGTTTTCAGCAGGATCAGAAACTTGCGGAGGTAATGACCGTGGGCGTAAAAATAGAAATCGTCCCGCTCCGAAAGGAGAAAGGAAATGTCGCACTGGTAGCCTAGTTCACGGAGGTAGGTGAGATACTGTTCAAACCGGAAACGCTGCCCGGGTGATCGTCCGGGCCGATGAGCCGCCAGAAACAGGATTTTTTTCAAGCCGTCTGCAGTTTTTGAAGGCCAGCCAGCATGCTTTGGAGAATATACGCACCATCCGTATTGACTAGTTCCTTATCGCACGCCCTTTCGGGATGCGGCATCATACCAAACACATTACGGCCTTTGTTACAAATACCGGCAATGTTTTCCAGCGATCCGTTCGGATTGCTGGCGGGGGTGATGTTACCCTCAGCATCACAATATTTAAATAATACCTGGTCGTTAGCGATCAGTTCATTGAGCGTAGTGTTGTCGGCATAAAAGCGACCCTCGCCATGGGCGATTGGTATGTTCAGCACTTTACCTTTCTGAAATCCCTGTACTGGCAAGGCCTGGTCGCTTACAGATTTGATATAGGTGTTGCGGCAAATGAACTGCTGGTTATTATTGTGCAGCAGAGCCCCCGGGAGGAGATGCGCCTCACAAAGAATCTGGAAACCATTGCAGATGCCCATGAGAAAGCCACCCTTGTTGGCGTAATCAATAACTTTTTCCATGATCGGACTAAAGCGTGCGATGGCTCCGGAGCGGAGGTAATCGCCATAACTGAACCCGCCGGGTAACATGATCAGGTCGCAGTTCTGCAAATCTTTATCCTTGTGCCACAACTTAACGACCTCCTGCTGAAGGATGTTTTTCATTGCATAGATCATGTCGTGATCACAATTGGAACCCGGAAAAATAACAACGCCGATTTTCATGGAAATAGAATTAAAACGTTATGGTTTATGGCCACAAAATTAACCGAAAAACCAGAGCATCTCATGGAAAAGCCGGAAAAGTTTCCATGAACGGCCGCCAATGATTCCTACCCGACGAATTTTCCGGTTATCACCGCCGCTACCAAAAGTGCCAGGAGTATTTCGGGCAAAAGTTTTCGCTTCACGGAGGTAAGATAGGAGGAAAGCATCAGCGAAAGCGGCAGCAGGATGACACTGCTATTGATTAACCACAAGGATTGCTGTGTAAAGAAGACAGGAACCGATAACAGGAAGAACCAGGCCATCATGCCGGTGCATTTCCGCAACGCAATCAGCTTTTCACTCATGCGGCTTATGAAACGGAAGAAAGCGGGAATAAAGAGCATGCCCATCGCGCCGAGCGTAATAAGGGTCATGGTACCCGGCCACTCAAATCCACGAAAAATAACGTAGTTGTTGAAAAAGTCCCGGAAAACCGCCACGGACTCGTATAATCGATCATTCCAAAACAGAAAAAATGCGAACCAAAGAAGGGGTGTGAAGAATCCCAGCAGGCTGATGAGCCACTCGCGGAAGGAAACGACCCGAAAGAGCTGAAGAGCTATCCAAATCAAGGGTAGCAGGAAAACATTCCAGGGATTGAACAGTACGGAGCACCCCAGCAGGAGGCCCGCCGAAAATATATCCTGATAGGCTTCATCGCGATGACGGAAGCGCATCATCATGCGCACGCTGAGGATGAGCAGAAAATTGGCCGGCAAGGCAGCGTTCATCCGCATCAGGTCCGGGCTGTAGGCCATGACCAGCATCGTTATCAGGATAGGGATAAAATTATTGCGGGCCAACAGGCCTTCTTCCACCAGGATGTAATGCCAGAGAATGGCAGTGCCGAAAGTGAACAGAAAGGCGATGAACACAGAAAGGATCGGCAGTTGTTGCACCCACCCCAGGAGCGT
Source organism: uncultured Bacteroidales bacterium (assembly GCA_964585485.1). Taxonomy (GTDB): domain Bacteria; phylum Bacteroidota; class Bacteroidia; order Bacteroidales; family CAIWKO01; genus CALGYY01. The sequence goes on along the minus strand of CAZPDS010000002.1, from coordinate 16,797 downwards.
ACCGTACAATGGCATCAGGGAAGGTGCTTCCAGCGCGGGTTTCGGATTCATAAACCCGTCCATCCACAGCAACAAAGCCCCCAATGCAACGACCAGGAACTGAAGATTTATATGCAGGCGGGATAAGCGGGAGAACATTATCAGCGTTTTTGTAAGTCGTAACCGATATCCTTACGGAAATAGGCGTTTTCAAAAGAAATCCGTTGAAGGCTTCGGTAGGAGGTGGCCAGGGCCATTTCCATGCTTTCGCCCAGGGAGGTAACGGCCAGTACGCGGCCACCGTTGGCCAGGAGCGCCCGCCCATCGGCCGACAGGCCGGTGCCGGCATGAAAGACCAGACTTTCCGTCACCTGATCCAAACCCCGGATAGGCTTTCCTTTTTCGTACAGACCCGGATAGCCCCCGGAAACCATCATGACCGTGGCGGCGTGACGCGGATCCGTTTCGATGCGGCATCGACTCAGGCCGCCGTGTGCGCAGACCTCAAACAGCTCTACCAGGTCGCTTTTTAGACGAGGTATAACGGATTCGGTTTCAGGATCGCCCATGCGGGCGTTATACTCAATTACAAAGGGCTGCCCGGCCACATTGATCAGACCAAAAAATATAAAACCTACGTAAGGAATACGCTCTCGCTGCAGGCCTTCAACCGTCGGCTGCACGATTGTTCGCTCTACCGTTTCCATAAAGGATTTGTTGGCAAACGGAACCCCTGAAACAGATCCCATCCCCCCGGTGTTCAATCCGGTATCGCCCTCGCCAATACGTTTGTAATCCTTGGCTTCGGGAAGTATCACGTAGTCGCGTCCATCGGTAAGGATGAATACGGAAAGTTCAATTCCCTTCAGAAATTGCTCGATAACCACGGTATCGCCAGCCGCACCAAATTTTCCGGAAAACATGGCCTTCAACTCACGGTCGGCCTGGTGGATATCGTCAAGAATGAGCACACCTTTGCCCGCAGCCAGTCCGTCGGCTTTCAACACATAAGGGGGCGTCAGCGTGCGCATAAAGGGCAGGGCTTCGCCTTGATTGGCGGCCGTGAACGATCGATACGCTGCGGTGGGGATGCCCTGGCGTTGCATAAACCCCTTGGAAAAATCTTTGCTGCCCTCAAGTCGGGCGCCGGCCATGGCGGGTCCGATGACCGGAACCTTCCGCAGGCGCACATCGGCCTGGAAATAGTCAGCGATACCCTTCACCAACGGATCTTCCGGGCCAACCACCACCAATTGAATGTTTTTTTCCAGAACAAAGGCGCCAATGGCGTTAAAATCCACCGGGCTCAGCTTGATGTTTGTGCCGCAGGCTTGCGTGCCCGGATTGCCCGGGGCAATGTACAGTTGAGTGCATTCCGGACTTTGACTGATTTTCCAGGCCAGCGCATGTTCGCGGCCGCCGCTGCCAAGCAAAAGGATATTCATGGGTGTGATTTCTGAAATAGCAAGGCAAAACTACAAAAAAAGCCGGCGTTTGCCGCTTGTTTTCTTTGGCGGTTGAAAGGGCGACTGTTTCATTGAAATATAGAATGATTTTAAATTGGGAATGCTATTTAGATTAACACCCCGCTAAGGCTTTATTTCTCGGGAAATTGTTAATTTCGTGGCCTTGTATTAATAATGTGTCTTTACGACAAATAATCAAATATTTACCATTATGACAGAGAAAAAGAATTTTATTACCTGTGACGGGAACTATGCAGCAGCTCACATTGCGTATATGTTTAGCGAAGTGGCTTGCATTTATCCGATCACACCCTCTTCCAATATGGCGGAGAATGTTGATGAGTGGGCCGCAGCCGGACGAAAGAATATTTTTGGTGAAGTCGTCGGTGTGTCCGAAATGCAATCGGAAGCAGGTGCCGCTGGTGCAATGCATGGAGCATTACAGGGTGGAACGCTGTGTTCTACTTTTACCGCATCTCAGGGATTGTTGTTGATGATCCCTAATATGTATAAAATCTCTGGCGAGCTACTGCCAGGCGTATTTCACGTGTCGGCTCGCAGTTTGGCTGCCCAGGCCCTTTCCATTTTTGGCGATCACAGTGATGTTATGAGCACCCGTATGACAGGTTTTGCCATGTTGGCTACAGGTTCTGTTCAGGAAATTATGGATATTGCGCCTATCGCCCACCTGGCTGCTATTAAATCAAGGATTCCGTTCTTGCATTTCTTCGATGGTTTCCGTACTTCCCACGAAATCCAGAAAGTAGAAGCCCCCAGCACCGAGTCGATGATGGATTTGGTGGATTGGAAAGCCATTCAGGATTTCCGCGAACGCGCCTTAAACCCGGAAAGTCCGGTAACCCGCGGTACAGCACAGAATCCTGACATTTATTTCCAAAGCCGGGAGGCCGCGAATAAATTTTACGAAGGGATTCCCGACCTGGTGGAAGAGTACATGAACATCTTCAGCAAGCGCACGGGTCGCGAATATCATCCGTTCGTATATCATGGAGAGCCCGATGCCGACCGCGTGGTTGTCGCCATGGGCTCGATTACCGAAACCCTGCGCGAAGTGGTCGATTTCCTGAACGCCAAAGGCGAAAAAGTCGGTGTGGTTACAGTGCACCTGTATCGTCCCTTTAGTGCCAAATACCTGCTGAAGGTACTGCCGAAATCGGTGAAACGCATCGCTGTTCTTGACCGCACCAAGGAACCGGGCGCCAATGGTGATCCGCTGTTCCTCGATATGAAGGAAGTGTTCTATGGAACCAAAGAGGCACCCCTGATCGTGGGTGGTCGCTACGGCCTCAGCTCCAAGGATACAACCCCTTCGATGATGAAAGCGGTGTACGACAACCTCAAGATGGCAGAGCCCAAGGATCAGTTCACGGTAGGTATCGTGGATGATGTAACCTTCAAGAGTCTTCCCCTGCAACCCGAAATCAGCGTTACGCCAGCGGGCACCTTCGAAGGTAAGTTTTACGGACTGGGTGCCGACGGAACGGTGGGTGCCAATAAGAACTCCATCAAGATCATTGGCGATTCGACCGACAAATACGCACAGGCTTATTTTGCTTACGACTCTAAAAAATCGGGCGGTATTACCGTGTCGCACCTCCGTTTTGGCGATAAACCGATTCGCGCTCCCTATTTGGTGAACAGCCCCGACTTTGTAGCCTGCCACGTGTCGGCCTACCTCGATAAGTACGATATGCTGAAGGGTCTCAAAAAGGGTGGTGTATTCCTGCTGAATAGCATCTGGGATGCGGAAGAGACCAAAAAGCGTTTGCCGGATCACATGAAGAAATATTTGGCCGAGAACGAAATTCGCTTCTATACCATCAATGCTACCCAAATTGCCGAAGAAGTTGGTCTGGGTAATCGCACCAATACCATCATGCAGGCCGCTTTCTTTAAGGTAGCCAATGTGATTCCGTTTGAAACGGCCGTGAGCCAGATGAAGAAAGCCATCGAAAAAACCTATGGCCGTAAAGGCGAAGATGTGGTGGCCATGAATATTGCCTCCATCGATCGCGGTTCTGATGTTATCCAGGTGGCCGTTCCGACCGAGTGGAAAGACATCAAAGTAACAGAAGCTCCCGTCAATGCAAACGTTCCTGAATTTATCGCGAAAGTGGTAGAACCCATTAACGCTCAAAAGGGCGACGATTTACCGGTTTCGGCTTTCCTCGGCCGCGAAGACGGTACCTTCCCCAGCGGCACCACCCGTTACGAAAAGCGCGGAGTGGCGGTGCATGTTCCGGAATGGATCTCCACCAACTGTATTCAGTGTAATCAGTGTGCCTATGTTTGCCCGCACGCTGCAATTCGCCCCTTCCTGCTGAACGAAGACGAGTTGAAAAACGCACCGGCCGGCACCATTACGGTGAAGGCGAACGGTAAGGGCCTCGAAGGTTACGGATTCCGCATTCAGGTCAGTGCACTGGACTGCACCGGTTGCGGTAACTGCGCCGACGTTTGTCCGGCCAAAACCAAGGCCCTTGAGATGAAACCGCTGGAAAGCCAGATGGCGGAAGCAGACCGTTGGGCTTACATGGCCGAAAAGGTTACTTACAAAGATCAACTACTGGATAAATTTGGCAGTGTTAAGAACAGCCAGTTTGCCCAGCCCCTCTTTGAGTTCTCGGGTGCCTGCGCCGGTTGCGGTGAAACGCCCTACATTAAACTGATCACCCAACTCTATGGTGAGCGCATGATCGTGGCCAACGCTACCGGTTGCTCTTCTATTTATGGTGGCTCGGCTCCTTCTACGCCTTACTCAATCGGTCAGCGCGGAAAAGGTGTGGCCTGGGGCAATTCCTTGTTTGAAGACAATGCTGAATACGGTTTTGGTATAGCTGCCGGCGTTGGAAAATTGCGCAAACGTCTCGAGCGATTGATGCTTGAAGGGTTGAACAGCGATTTGCCCGCCAATGTAAAGGCCGCCTTCCAGGAATGGCTTGATGGCGCAAACGATGCCGTTAAATCAGAAGTCGCAGCAGCCAATGTAGTGGCGGCGATTGAAAAAATCGACAATCCGCTGTGCAAACAGATTATGGACCTTAAGCAGTATCTCATCAAGAAATCCATCTGGGTGATTGGTGGCGATGGCTGGGCTTATGATATCGGTTATGGTGGCCTCGACCATGTACTGGCCTCCGGCGAAAACATCAATGTTCTGGTCCTGGATACCGAAGTGTATTCCAATACCGGCGGACAGGCTTCAAAATCTACGCCCATTGGTGCTGTGGCTAAGTTTGCGGCGGCTGGAAAGCGCGTGCGCAAGAAAGACCTCGGCATGATGGCCATGAGCTACGGTTATGTATATGTGGCCCAGGTTTCCATGGGTGCCAGTCAGGCTCAGTATTTCAAAGCATTGAAGGAAGCAGAAGCCTACAATGGTCCTTCCATTATCATCGCGTACGCTCCTTGCATCAACCACGGCCTGCGTTCCGGAATGGGCAAAACCCAGGAAGAAGCCAGCCGTGCCGTTGAGTGTGGATATTGGGCCAACTATCGCTACAATCCTATGCTTGAAGCAGAAGGAAAAAACCCCTTCCAGCTCGATAGCAAAGAGCCTGATTTTGGTAAATTCAAAGATTTCCTGAATTCTGAAGTTCGATTCACCTCCCTGGTGAAGCTCTTCCCGAAAGATGCGGAAGTTCTTTTCGAGGCGGCAGAATCCAATGCAAAATGGCGCTATAATAATTATAAACGCCTTTCGTTGATGGAATATCCGAACGATAAAAAGTAAGGCTCCTGGAATATTGTCAGTCAGGGTTGCACATCATGTGCAACCCTGTTTTTTCTAATCCCTTTTCTATATGAAAAAACTTCTTCTTCTTTGGGCGCTGGGATTGTCGCTGGTGGCCTGCCGACCCGTCGGCGAAATATCCAACGATGCCCTGATCCGCTCCGCGGATTCATTTGCCCGCACCACCTTCGACGCCGACTACATGACCCTGGGGGTGCTCTATTATCAACGTGCTGCCGAAACCCGGGCATTGTATTACCAGGGATTCAATGTCGCCCGGATGATGATCGATCTGGACCTTAAGGCGAATAATCCCTCCTCGCGGGCCGTTGTACTCGATATTGACGAAACCGCGCTGGATAACTCCCCCTACGAGGCGCAATGTGTCCTGGGGTCGATTACGTATCCCGAACGCTGGGACGAATGGGTGTTGTCGGCTAGCGCGGAGGCTACTCCGGGCTCCGTCGAATTCCTGAAATATGCGGCAGATAAGGGTTATGCTATTTTTTACGTATCCAATCGCAAGGAGAAATTCCGCGAAGCGACCCTGAAAAATCTGGCAGCACTGGGCTTTCCCATGGCCGATACGGATCATCTCTTGCTCAAAACGGCGGAAAACACAAAGGAACCGCGCCGTCAACAAGTGATGAAATCATTCACCATTGCCTTGTTGATGGGTGATAACCTGGCCGATTTTTCGCCGCTCTTCGACGAATGCAAAAGCCCCGACGAGAGAACCGCGGCTACCGATAAGGTCCGACAGGAATTTGGTTCACGTTTCATCGTTTTCCCGAATTCGATGTATGGCGACTGGGAAATGATCCTGTATCCGGATCCGGCGGCTTCTGCTTCCGTAAAGGATAGTCTCCGAAAAGCAAATTTAAGGGGATTCTAATTCAATGTTTTAGCCTTTTTTTAGCAGATTTTTTTGTTAAAATCACAAAAAAACTTGCATTCAGATTCAGTTCTGACTATATTTGCTTATAATTAATCCAAATAAAAATAACAAAACAGGAAGGGAAAAAAATTAGTTTTTCGAACCGCAATGTTTTAATCGTTCTTACGCGGAATTAGTTATGCTGAAAAACAATAACCAGGAACAAGATCCTCCGAGATTACAGACAAATGATGTATGATGTAATTAGGAACTCGTAAATAATCCTCGGTTGGCGAGGAAAAAAATTGGGGGATTTTGGCCTGGTTATTTTTAAAAGAAAGTGGTTGATTTTAGCTTGATTTGATTGTTGGTTACAATTTGTGTGTTTGATGCAGGCCGCGCCTTTAAAAAGGTGCGGCTTTTTTATTGATAAGCTTGCCCGGTTCGGTGGGAATTTCCTATTTTTATCCCCGGAAGGGAGATGATCCGATCAGGATGCAGCTTTCAATTGACCGGATCGAGCGGGAAACCGGGGATTTGATTCAAACTATTGACCACCATGAAGAAAAATGTAATTTTTGTTGTTCTGCTGATCTGCTTCCTGGGAAGCATGAGCGTAGCCTTTGCCCAGATCACGCCAAGTCTTAGTTTTGTTGATGAGCCGCGAACGCACAATGTGCACATGGCGGGCGACGGAGAGTTTCTCTATACGGTGAATGGCGGGAAGGCCCACATGGGTCGGATCAATAAATATTCGGCCTCCGGCGAGCTAATGGCTACGTATAATATAAATCTTGATATGCGGTCTCTTATGTTTGACGAGAAAAGCCGTCGTTTTTATGTATGCACCTATGATCGCAACATTTATTTGATAACCGATATGGAGCGGGGCCGGTACGAACTGGTGCTGAGCGAACTTTATGACAACCCGCAAGCAAACCTGGCCATCAGTGCCAACGGTAAGTTCATCTATTGTATGGATAAAGGGGCACTAACCACCTACAAATTTCCAGGCGGTAAAATGGTCAGCAAGATATATGGTTTTGATGCCGGTAAGGATGTAACCACCGGAGCCAGCTGTGTAGCTGTCTACGGGAAGTATTTTTACACCTGGGACTCCGCAGCGAAACTCATCTTCGAATCCACGAAAAGCGGAAAAAAAATCCGCACCATCGGCATCACCGATGGTGATTTCGGTTGGTCGCTGTCGGTGGCCAACGGAAAAATCTGGGTGGCCAACGACGGCGATTACGCCACCGGAAAATGGTTCGGTTACAATATTTGGCCGTAGTGGCCACCCTCGCGGTGGCCACCCTCGCGGTGGCCATCATCGCGGTGGCCATCATCGCGGTGGCCATCACGCGTTCGAAGAATTAATAGACCATGATTTGATACGGCATTCGCGCCTGAACACCCTTCATTTCCAACAGCGATTTCGCTTCCTGGAATATATGGTAAGCCGGTCCCAGTTCGCTCTCAAGTTGCAGCAATTTGCTTTCGTTTCCCTGCAGTTGGCTGATAAGTTCCGTGAACGGATCTTTTAACCTGGGATATTCCGAAAGACTGTACTTTTCTACCTTGGCCAGCTTGGCTGCTAAAATAATGGCATCATTCAGCCCGCCGAAGTCGTCGATGAGCCCGATCTTTTTTGCGTCGGCGCCACTCCAAACACGGCCCTGGCCAATGGAATCAACCTGGGCAACAGTCATCTTCCGACCTTCAGCTACGTGGCCGATAAAGGTGCTGTATATATGCTCAACATCTTTCAGAACCACGGACGTTTCGTACGTGTCGAGGGGACGGAAAACACTGATGTGGTCCGAGTGCTTATTGGTGCTGACGCCATCGAAGGTAACCCCCAATTTTTCGTTAAAGAGTTTTTGCACGTTGGGAACAACGCCGAATACGCCAATAGATCCGGTTAATGTGTTCGGGCTTGCCAGGATGCGGGTGGCAGCACAGGCGATGTAATATCCGCCGGAGGCGGCCAGATCGCCCATCGACACAACCACAGGCTTAACTTTGGTGCTTAATACCACTTCTTTCCAGATAACTTCAGAAGCCAGGGCGCTGCCGCCCGGCGAGTTCACGCGGAGTACAATGGCTTTTACACTGCTGTCGGCGCGGGCCTGACGAAGCGCACGTGCGTACCGCTCCGATCCAATGGATTTATCGTCCCCTTCGCCCATCACGATGTCGCCCTGTGCGTATATAACGGCGATTTTTTCCTTTAAAGCACGGGGCTGTTTACCGGCAATCGCGTGGGTATATTTCTTTAAACTGACGAAGGAGATTTTATCCTTCGACTCCAGCTTTAAGCGGTCGCGCAATTCATCCAGCACTTCATTTTTATACTTGACACCATCCACCATTTTAAACTGAAGGGCTGCGGTTCCACCAGTAACCAGCAAACTGTCGGCGATTCGATTCAGGGTTTCGGGCGTGAGTTTTCGGCTGCTTGAAATGCCTTTGGTCATCTGCTCCCACAACGACATCACATAACGCGTTGTTTGTTCGCGGTTGGCCGGGCTCATTTTGTCTTCGATGAGTGGCTCAACAGCGCTTTTAAATTTGCCGTGGCGGATGATTTGTGGTTGCACCGCAATTTTCTGCATCAGTCCTTTCAGGAAAACCAACTGAGCCGAGAGCCCCTTAAATTCCAGGGTGCCTTCGGGGTTGATGTAGAGCCGGTCGGCGACACTGGCTAAATAGTAGGCTGATTGAGAATACTCTTCGCTGTAGGCAATGATAAATTTTCCGGATTTTTTAAATTCCAGCAAGGCATTCCGGATTTCTTCGATAGTTGCGCTACCCGCATCGATAGAGCTGAATTCGAGATAGATGCCTTTGATATGATCGTCGGTTGCAGCGTAGTTGATGTCATTTAAAATATCCTTTAATCCGGGGGCGACCTTCGACTTCATTGACCCTAAATCAAATTCTTCAAAAGGGTTGTTGGACGAACGGTCGTAAATGCTACCCTCCATTTTAATGCTCAGCACGGAGTTTTCTTTGACTACCACATCGGTGGATTTAACCGACGACATGACGGCAAACAGGAAGGTGAAGAAAATGATGATCGCGATGAACATCAACAAAAAGCTTCCTAGCATGGAGGCAAACATGAACTTAAAAAACTGCTTCATTGGACTTGGTGTTTAGATTTGATCAAATTTCTTCAAAATTACGATATTTATTAGCAAAATGTTGATAAGATCGTGATGAATGCACGACAAGGGTCAACGATTTTTTTAATTTTACCAAAAAAAATCGGCATGCATACTTTGTATTTGGGTCTTGGCAGCAATCTCGGTAACCGTGAGAAGAACCTGGACCGGGCGGTTCAACAAATTGAAGAGCGGATCGGCCGGATACTCATCCGCTCACACACCTTCGAAACGCAGCCGCGCAGCTTCGAAAGTGAACGGATATTTCTGAATGCCGCACTGAGAGTGGAAACAAAAATGGCACTGAGCGACCTTCTACCCGTTCTTCACGACATTGAGAAAAGTCTGGGGCGGGATCGGAGTGTTCAAGGATACACAGATCGCAGCATCGATCTCGATATTTTGTTTTTTGACGACGTAATCTTCAACGGAGAAGCACTTACAGTTCCGCACCCTCGTTTGCATGAACGTAGATTTGTACTTGCCCCCTTGGCGGAGATTGCCCCCGACCTCACGCATCCACTGTTGGGGAAGAGCATGCTGGCTTTACTTACCGAATGTGCTGACATTTGCTGGGTTCAGGAAGTTCAGGAATCTTAAGATGTGTTTGGAATGTATGAATTTATCGCCATTGAAGGATGCATAGGTGCCGGGAAAACATCCCTGGCCAGCATGATCGCAGAGCAGTTTAACGCTAAGCTTATCCTGGAGGGTTTTGAGGAAAACCCCTTTCTGCCCAAATTTTACAGTGAGCCTCAGAAATACGCCTTTCCACTGGAATTATCCTTCCTGGCAGACCGTTTTTCACAACTTAAAAACCAGTTGTTGGCCCGCGAACTATTCTCCAGCTTCACGGTATCGGATTACTATATTATTAAGTCACTCATTTTTGCCCAAAAGACCTTGGAGGCCGACGAACTGAATTTATATCAGCGGCTTTTTTCGATTATCAATGCATCGCTGCCTAAACCCGATCTGCTGGTATATCTTTATGTGGACGTGGACCGTCTGCAGAACAACATTCGCAAACGCGGCCGGAGCTATGAACAGCAGATCGAAGACGTGTACCTGGAGCGCATCCAGCAGGGCTATTTCGATTTCATACGCCAGCAACAGGATATGCGGGTGCTGGTGATTGATAATAACGAGATTGATTTCGTTAACCGGGATGAAGATTACCGCCGCCTGCTGGAGGTAATCATGCAGGATTATCCCTTAGGGGTTCACCGGATTACCTTGTAAAATGTTTTCATCGGCCTGAAGGCCGGTAAAAAAAAAGAGGCCATCGTAAGAGGGCCTCTTTTTTTTGAGAAACGTTTCCTTATTTAATAGCATCCTGGAAAGCGGATTCTTTGAAATATTTCAGGAATTCGCGATCTTCTTTAGCCTGATTTCGGAGTGACGAATCAGCCTGGATTGCTTTGCGGAGGTTTTCATACATTACCGAGGTGTTGTTCTGACGGGCACCGGCAACAGCTAAGAGGTAATAAACTTCAGCCGTCTGAGGTTTGGTGCACTCCAGGGTTTTCTGACCTTCAGCAGCATTGGCGTTGAGGATCTGCGCCAGGGCTACGTTGTATTTGCATTTCAGGCTGCCAAACGAAGCCAGCGCGCCGTTGTAATCGCCCTTGCGAATTTTGAGAACGCCTTCAGCATAACTTGTGCTTACACCACCTTTTTTAGCAAAATCAAAATGGGTGATGGCCTTGTCGTAATTTTTGTTCCAGAGAGCCAGCATACCAAGGTTGTAATTTACCTGGGCGTCACCGGTCTTCAGCGTGTTGGCTTTATTCAGATAGGTATCCGCATCTTCCAGTTTCCCGCAAGCCATAGCAGCTACACCGGCATTGTTGAAATTTCTCCAATCCTGAGGATACTGTTCGGTAGCCGATTTGTAAATTTTGAATTTGGTAGCCCAATCTTCGGTAAGGGTTGCGGAGTACAGAATTTCTTTCTGATCCAGTTTGGAAGGATCGGTGGTGGAGAGCATCATGATCTCTTCTTTGGATTTCTTAGGTTCGTAGCAATCCAGTTTAAATTCATCCCTTCTGAGAACGGAAAGCATCTGTTCGATTTCACCATAAATAACGGTCATGTCTTTGATGGCTTTTTCACGATCAGTCTTGTTATCCTGACTGTTGATGACATTGGCGATGGTTTGTTTCTGCGGAACATTCGAGGCGTTCAGCGCTTTCATGAAACCGTCGTAATCTTCACCCTTACTCACTACTGTTACCGGAACTTCTTCCACCTTGGCAAAATTGATGGCTTTGGCCTTGATAAGTTTCTTCAGGCGCTCGATCAGGAATTTCTGTCCGGTTTTTCCACGTTCGTCGGCAAGTTTCTGGTTGAGGGAAAGTTCGCCTTCGGGAGAAGCCCATGCCAGAACTTCGAAGGCTTTAATTTTCCAGTTTTTCATGAGGAAGGTATCCAGGGCGGCCAGTTTGTCTTTGGCAACCTGATCTTTATTCAGGCTCATGTTCTGGTTCAGGTTCGATTTATTGTATTCGAAATACAGGTTAGCAGCTTCGCCAATAATGGTTTCAAGTTCATAACCGTGCTCGGCTACCTGTAGATCGTCGAAATCGCGGCCAACGCGCTCAGAGGTGTAAATAACACCATCCGCCAGCTTAACTTCGCCCAGGTTCACTGATTTTTTCTTCAGGGAAGCCTTGGGATTCACGTTAAGTTCCGAAGCATTCATCGCCGGATTGTAATCGATAACATCCGTATAATTGAAAGAAGTGCCCGACTTGTATCCTACCTTTTGGCCGTCACCAATGGCTTTTTCACCTTGCAGGGTGATCGTTTTCAGTTTGGTTTCGCCCGTACCGTATTTCAGTACCGGAGTAAATTCAACTGTAGCCTTTTTGTGGAAATACTTGGCAGGGATGGTGCCGTCCACAGTGACTGCAATTTTACCGCCGTGCGTTTCGAGCACCTCGGGTGTGGCTTTGAACTTGACGGTATTGTATTTTTTCACCATCTTGCTCAAACCGCAACCTGAAACAAGGAAGACTGCTAAAACTAAGGCAGCTAAAACTTTAAGGTTAGCGTTTCTCATAATCTTATTTTTAAAGTTAGTAATTCGTGTGCGCTATTTTGAACGCACAAATATATAAAAAGATCCAACAACTGCCGAAAAATTGAAGAAAATTATAGCAAAACATTTGTATTGATGCGGCTCAGGCTCCTTGTTTGATGCCAAAAGCCTGGCCTTTCGTGAATAGATCCCAAAGTACGATTCCCGCGCTTACCGCCACGTTGAAGGAATGTTTGGTGCCGAATTGGGGGATTTCCAGGCATCCATCCACCTGATCCATTAAGGCATCATCCACCCCGTTGATCTCATTTCCCATGATCAGGGCGATTTTCTCATCAGGGGCTGGCTGAAAGGCATTCAGCGGGACTGATCCTTCAGCCTGCTCAACGGCATAAATGCGATACCCCTTTTTCTTAAGGTAAGCAAGTGCATCTGTGGTATGCGAATAATATGTCCAACTTACCGATTCTGTCGCATCAAGTGCCGTTCGCTGAATCTCCCGGTGGGGCGGACAGGCCGTAAGTCCACAAAGCAACATTTCCTCAATGCGAAATGCATCCGCTGTCCGAAACATCGAACCTATGTTGTTCATACTCCGGATGTTGTCGAGCACCAACACCAACGGATACTTTTCGGCGGACTTAAACTGTCCGGCGTCTAAACGCCCCAATTCTTCGTTACTTCGCTTGCGTAGCATTTTTTTGAAGGCAAAATTACCAATTATCAGCCATCCGGATCAAAATTCGTACTTTTGTTACCTATCGGAAAAATCATGGCCAAAGAGAAAAAGGAGATCGTCGAAACCCCGCTTATGAAGCAGTACAACGCGATCAAAGCGCAGTATCCGGATGCGCTGCTGCTGTTTCGCGTAGGCGATTTTTATGAAACCTTTGGCGAAGATGCTGTAAAAGCCAGTGGAATTTTGGGCATCGTGCTTACACGGCGAGCTAACGGAGCCGCCTCCTTCGTGGAACTGGCCGGATTTCCGCATCATGCATTGGATACCTATTTACCGAAACTCGTTAAAGCCGGACAGCGCGTTGCTATTTGTGATCAACTGGAGGATCCAAAACTCACTAAAAAAATTGTCAAACGCGGTATCACCGAGCTGGTAACTCCCGGCGTTAGCTACAACGACAAAGTACTGGATCACCGCGAGAATAATTTCCTGGCCGCCATTCACCTGATGCCCAAATCAACCGGCATCGCCTTCCTGGATGTTTCCACCGGGGAATTTTTAGCAGCGCAGGGGAGTCAGGATTACATCGACAACCTCCTGCAAAGTTTTCATCCCAGCGAAATCATTCTCCAAAAGAATAAACAACGCCAGTTCCAGGATCTTTTTGGCGACAAATATTATATCAACACGTTTGAGGATTGGGTGTTTACCCGCGATTTTAGCTATGACTTGCTGCTTCGTCATTTTGGCACAACCTCACTGAAGGGTTTTGGCGTGGAGGATGAAGAAAACGGCATTATCGCCGCGGGAGCAGCCCTGCATTATCTTGCCGAAACCCAACATGACCGAACGGCCCACATTAGTAAAATCAGTCGCATTGAGGAGGACCGCTACGTTTGGTTGGATCGCTTTAGCGTGCGCAACCTGGAGCTTATTCATACGCCTTACGAAAACGGGAAAACCCTCATCGACATTCTCGACCATACCTTGTCGCCCATGGGGGCCCGTTTGCTGAAGCGATGGGTACTGATGCCCTTGCGCGATAAGCAGTTGATAGAAGAACGCCTGGGCGTTGTGGAGTACCTAATGAAAAACGAAGAGGCGGCCACGGAGTTTCGTAAGCGTATCAAGAGCATCGGTGATATGGAACGCCTGATATCCAAAGTGGCTGTGGCCCGTATCGCACCCCGTGAACTCTTACAGCTGCATCGCGCCCTCGACGCTATTGACCCACTCAGGGATCTATGTGCGTCCTCCGGTGTATCCGCTTTGCTAACCATTGGGGAGCAACTGAACCCCTGCGCTGGCATCCGTGATCGCATCGCGGCACAGATCCATCCTGATCCGCCCGCCTTGCTCAGCAAAGGAGGCGTCATCGCCGAAGGCGTGTCGGAAGAGCTGGATGAGTTGCGAAAACTGGCCTTTTCGGGCAAGGATTACCTGGTGAGTATTCAGCAGCGCGAGAGCGAAGCCACTGGCATCCCTTCACTTAAAATAGCCTACAACAACGTATTTGGTTACTACCTGGAGGTTACCAATACGCATAAGGATAAGGTTCCGGACACCTGGCATCGTAAGCAAACCCTGGTGAACTGCGAACGCTATATCACGGAAGAACTCAAGGAGTATGAACAGAAAATTCTGGGTGCCGAGGAGAAAATCAGCGTACTGGAAACCCGCTTGTTTAATGAACTGGTCCTGGCTGTAGCGGAATATATTCAGCCTATTCAGCTTAACGCCACCATGGTGGCCCGCATCGATTGCCTGCTTTCGTTTGCCTTTGTTTCCAGGGAGAATAACTATGCGCGCCCGGAAATGAACGAGGGCCTGGCCCTCGAAATTACCGAAGGCCGGCACCCCGTCATAGAAACCGCCCTTCCGCCCGGCGAAAAATATGTAGCCAATGATGTCCTGATCGACAACCACAAGCAGCAGATCATTATCCTGACCGGCCCCAATATGGCCGGAAAATCAGCCTTGCTTCGGCAAACCGCGCTGATTGTCCTGATGGCCCAAACCGGTTGCTTCGTCCCGGCCACCAAAGCGCGGCTGGGCATTACGGATAAAATATTTACCCGCGTAGGGGCCTCCGACAACATCAGCTCCGGCGAATCTACCTTTATGGTGGAGATGAATGAAACGGCCAGCATCCTGAACAACATCAGCGACCGCTCCCTCATTTTGCTCGACGAAATCGGCCGCGGTACCAGCACCTACGATGGCATCAGCATTGCCTGGGCCATCGCGGAGTTCCTGCACAATCATCCGCTGTTTCATCCCAAGGTGCTGTTTGCCACCCATTATCACGAGCTTAATGAGATGACCGCGACACACCCGCGTATCCGCAATTTTCACATCTCGGTGAAAGAATTGGGCAATAAGGTGTTGTTCCTTCGTAAAATGGTGCCCGGCGGCACTGAGCATTCTTTCGGTATTCACGTTGCCCGCATGGCCGGAATGCCCCACAGCGTCATCGAACGCGCACAACAGATCCTGATCCACCTGGAGCAGACCCACGGCGGCGATGTGCTGCAACCGAAAATACAACCGGAGAAAACCTCAGCCGATCCTTTTCAGCTTAGCTTCATACAACTGAATGATCCCCTTTTGGAGCAAATCCGTGATGAGATCATTAACACCGACATCAACACCCTTACCCCGGTGGAGGCCCTGATGAAACTCAACGAGATTAAAAAAATGGTGGGGAAGTCGTAACGCCATTTCACCGCCTGAGCGTGTCCTTCGGAAACCAGGATAATTTGCGGAAAGCAATAAATTCTACGTCGCCGCAGGCCCTTTGATACAAGGAGGTGTCGATGGAAATTCCGGTTAACAGATAATCTTCCACCCCCTGTGCGTCGTATAGCCGTGCACTCATAACGGCCAGCAGGTAGTACGAAGCGGCCGTTTGCGACGGGCGCGCCAGGAGAGCGCTTCGACAGGAGTCGGGGCTGAACCGCTCGGGTAGCGCCAGCATACCCCGGCTGTACGTGCGTACCTGGGATATACCGTAACCAATCAAGCGTTCGCTGAGCTTTACGGATTTTTCGTGATGCCCGGCCGACCAGCGGATGATGAAATGCGCATCCTGCAAGGCCGGGAAGTTCATGAAGTAGCCACGGAAACATGCTTGTTTGGTACGACGGCCCGAAAGAACGATCGCATTTTTTTCGACAGAACTATAGAGCACGGCGGGCGATATCAGGCTGTCTTTGATTAAGTATGGCTCCAGACGCAGGCGGATCCCGTTTTGGAGCAAGGCGGCCGGAAGATGGACACAGAGGGTAAATGGGACTGTATCGCCGAAGGCTTCCAGAATCAATGGGTCCGATTGCATTCGAACCGCATCGTAATGACGCAGAAAATGTCGTTGCGCGCAGGAAGTGGCCAACAGGGCCAGCACTGCGCACCACAACCCAATCCGGAAAAAACGCCCAGGGTTCATGCAACAAAGATAGGGAATGCACGTGGAGCGGACATAAAAAAAGCCGCATAAATTGCGGCTTTTAGCTTGTTATCTGTACCCGGAGCGGGTACTATTAATGATAATATTGGCAACTAACAGATAATTGAAAGGCCTGTATTATAGGCAACAAAGATAATTTATTTTCCTTTCATTGGATAATACATTATCTTTTTTTGTATCCTATTTGTATCCCGTTATCAATTTTGAATTATATTTGTCAATCAAAGGCAAAGATAATAGCACAATGAGCAAAGATAACCCGGATACAAAAAAGGCCAAAAAAACTAAGGCCTCAACAAAAGCTAAGCAGAGAATAATTACATACACTCCCGGAGCCGGGATAAATGTAAGGCTGAGAGGCAAGCG
>CAZPDS010000001.1:0-94250 GCA_964585485.1 uncultured Bacteroidales bacterium | reverse complement strand
CCACCTATTTTGGCAGCAAGACCGTAAAGGGCGAGATTGTACTGGTGGTGGCGGGGAAGACAGATTAGTACAACTTAAACCGTTTACCCGGAAGGCATTTGATCAGTCCTTTAAACTCAAGGGAGAGCAGTGCGCGGGCCACCTCGCTGCTTTTCAGACCGGAGGTTGCCACCAACACATCAATGCCTGTGTCTTCGCCGGGATGCAGCAAGTCCATCAGGACTTTTTCGCCGGCATCAAGCTCCAGAAACAATTCGCGCTGCACGGCCAGCTTTTGCACGGGTTTGGCATCCCACCCCATAATGTACCGCAGGTCGTCGGCCGATTCGATTAAGGCGGCCCTGTTGGTTTTGATGAAGAGGTTGCAGCCTTTGGAGAATTCATCGGACAGGCGGCCGGGCACAGCAAATACATCGCGGTTGTAGGAGTTGGCAATATCGGCGGTGATCAGTGCGCCGCCGCTGGCGGCCGCCTCCACCACCACCAGGGCATCACACAAACCGGCAATGATGCGGTTGCGCCGGGGGAAGTTCTCGCGATCGGGTTGGGTCTGACTGGGGAATTCCGTCAGCAGTCCGCCATTGGCCAGCATTTTCCCCGCCAGGGCTTTGTTCTGTGGAGGGTACATCCGGTCGAGCCCGTGACCCAGCACCCCCACGGTGGGCAGGTGCTGCTGCAGCGACATTTTATGCGCCATGCTGTCGATCCCAAAGGCGAGTCCGCTCACCACCAGAACCCCCAGGTCGGCCATGCCTTCGATAAGTTTGGAGCACATCATGCGGCCGTATTCCGTGGCTCGACGGGTTCCAACCACGCCGATCACCCGGGCGGTATTGAGATCCGCATTCCCTTTGTAGTACAGCATAACCGGCGCGTCGTTGCAATTGCTCAGACGATAGGGGTAGCGCTTATCCTGGTAATACAGCGGGATTATGTGGTACTTTTTGATGAACTTCACTTCGGTTTCCGCTTTGCGGAGGGCTTCGTCACGTCCATTCAGCAATGCTTCCACGACGTGGCTGCTCAGCGCCTTGTTTTTCCGCAGCTCATTTTGCGACACGCGGAAGACCTCCTCAGCGCTGCCGAAGGAACTTACCAGCTTTCGGCCCAGCACGTCGCCGATGCCCGGCAGTAAGGTCAGCGCAATTTCGTAAAGGATCATGTGATTTATTTGTTTTTTTCGGCGTGAATATCCTTCGGAGAAGAATCCTCCTGGCCGGGGATAAAGTTACGTAAACGGTCCATTTTACAGGGTTTTCGACGGTGATTTTTCGGTCGTTCCGTTTTCCTTCTTCGTCGGCGGATCCGTGGCCTTGGCCGGCGGTTTTTAAAATAATCGGAAAGTTAGCCTGATTTCCTAACTTTGTATCAGCACCCAAAAACAACACCATGGCCAAACGCTGCCTTTTTCTGCTTCTGTTTTTTCTGCCCCTGCTGGTAACGGCCCAGTACGCCACGATCAAAGGAAGGGTTCTTAACGCGCAAACCCGTGAATCGCTGCCGGGGGTCAATGTGACACGTAGCGCTACCGAAGGGGTGGTGAGTGATGCCAACGGCAACTATGTGCTCCAGGTGCCTGAAGGCCGGGTTAAAATCACCTTTAGCTACCTCGGCTTTGCCCCGCAAACACACGCGTATGAGGTAAAGGCGGGTGATGTGGTCACCGCAAATGTTATGCTGAGCGAGGAATCCATGATGATAGAAGGGGTTGTCATCAGCGCGGGAAAGTACGAACAGAGACTGAGTGATGTTCCGGTTTCGATGGCGGTATTGAAGCCTGACATGCTGGAGCGCCAAAACGCCAACGAGGTCACCGATGCGCTTCAGAAAATCCCCGGGCTTGATATCAGCGACGGGCAACCCAGCATCCGCGGCGGCAGCGGGTACAGCTACGGTGCCGGCAGCCGGGTGTTGGTGCTGGTGGACGACCTTCCCATTCTCACGGTAGATGCGGGCGATCCCAAATGGAACTTCATTCCCGTTGAAAACATTTCGCAGATTGAAGTTCTGAAAGGTGCCTCATCCGTGCTTTTCGGATCCTCGGCTCTGAACGGTGTTATCAATGTTCGCACGGCCTTCCCGAAAGCTCAACCCGAAACACGCTTTTCGGTAAACAACGGACTTTACCTAAACCCCGCGCGAAGTGAAATTCGTTGGTGGGGCTCCGACCGCCCGTCGTTCGCCGGTTTAAATATACTACACACGCAGCAGTTTGGCCCCTTCGATTTGGTAGTCGGCGCCAATGCCTTCCTGAACAACAGTTTCCGCGAAAGCGAAGGGGAAACCCATGCGCGCATCAACACGCAAATGCGCTACCGCGACCGCAAGGTGAAAGGCTTATCGTACGGCCTTAATGCTAATTATATGTACCAGGACAAGTGCGATTTTTTTCTTTGGCAGAATGCGGATACCGGTGCCTGGCGGCAGAATCCGGAGGCTGTTTCCCGTACCACGGGCTCACGCCTAAACCTCGATCCGTATGTCGAGTATTACAACCAAAAAGGCGGCCGGCATTCGCTTAAAACACGTTATTTTCTGGCCACCAATGCCTTTCCCGGCGACAGCAGCAAGGACAACAATTCCTGGATGATGTTCGGCGAGTACCAGTATCATCAAAAATTGAAACCCTGGTTTGATCTTACGACCGGTCTCTGCAGCACCTACGGAAAATCGGAAGCCCCGCTCTTCGGCGCGCACACCAGTCTTAATGCGGCCCTGTACCTGCAGCTTGATTTTCTTTTCTGGAAAAAGCTGACGGTATCACTGGGTGGCCGGGCCGAATACTCCCGCATTGACAGTGCTGAAACCGAATCCTCCTATGCCGTCATTTTTTCACAAGACACGCTTACCCTTCCGATCTGGCCTGTATTCCGCGCCGGTCTTAACTACCACCTTTTCAAGTACACCTTCCTGCGCGCATCCTTTGGACAGGGCTATCGCTTCCCCACCATTGCCGAAAAATACATACAAACCTCGCTGGGATCCATGAATATCTTTCCCAATCCCGATCTGAAACCAGAGACAGGATGGAACAGCGAGATTGGAATTCGCCAGGGCCTGAAACTGGGAAACTGGAACGGTTATCTTGACCTGGCCGGTTTTTGGACGGAGTATTCCAATATGATGGAATTTACTTTTGGGCTGTATCCGCAGGATTCGATCCCCAGTCTCGACGACCTGGGCTTTAAATCCATCAACGTGGGGCACGCCCGCATCACAGGTATTGACCTCAGCTTTACGGGACAGGGGCAAATCCGCAAGATACCAGTCACCGTACTATTGGGTTATACCTATACGGATCCCCGCGATTTAGTAAATGACTCGACCTACCTAAGCGGAAAAAGCACGGCGGGGAAAATTTTGAAATACCGGAATTACTATTCCGTGAAAAGTGATCTGGAGTTTCAACCGGGTCGGTTTTTGGTGGGCATTTCATACCAATACACCAGTCGTGTTATCAATATCGACCGCACTTTTGAAGACAGCCTGATTCCCAACACCAATATTTTCATCTTGCCGGGACTGAAGGAATATCGCGCAACGCATGCGAAAGGCTATCATTTACTGGATGTACGCGTGGGCTTCGCCCCCACGGAAAAATCGCGCTTTACGCTGCTACTGAAAAACGTGTTGAACGCTGAATACATGACTCGTCCGGGCCTGATTGAAGCCCCGCGAAATCTGGCGCTTCAATACAGCATAAGCTTTTAACATGAGGCCGAAAACAGAGACGGTTCTGGTTTGTCCGCTCAACTGGGGTTTGGGCCACGCCACGCGTTGTGTCCCGCTCATTGAACAGTTACAAAACAACGGATTCCGTGTACTATTGGGGGCTTCCGGAGATGCCCGGGGTTTTCTGGTATGGCGTTTCCCGGCGCTTACGCTGATTGAATTTCCGGATTACAATCTTAGGTTTCCGGCTTCGGGCCGGATGGTCGGCGCACTGTTACTCAAATTTCCGTACTATCTGCGCCGGATTCGGGCCGAGCATCAGCAATTGCAGCATCTTATCGAAACGCACGGCGTTGATGTGGTTGTTTCCGACAACCGTTACGGGCTGTGGTCGCGCAAGGCCCACTGCATTTTCATGACCCACCAGATGATGGTAAAAGTACCGCCGCTGCTGCGTTTCGCGGAGGGGTGGGCCCATCGGATTTTAATGCTGTTCATTACTAAATTTGATGAATGCTGGATTCCGGATGTAGCGGGGCCGGGCGGTTTGGCGGACGATTTAGCGCAGCGCTATCCCCTCCCCTCGCATGCACGTTTTGTTGGCCTCATGAGCCGGTTTCAGCCATCTGCGAACACCTCCCCCACGATGATGTACGATTATCTTGGGCTGGTCTCGGGGCCGGAGCCTCAGCGCAGCCTGTTTGAACAGGCCTTGCGCCGTCTGTTCCGGAAGAGCGGTCGGCCGGCCTGCATCGTTCGTGGCCAGCCCGGTCTTAGTGACAGCGAGCAGGACGAAAACATCCTGCTGCTGCCGCATGCAGACGATGATACTCTGGCCACCCTGGTTCGGGATGCCGGCTGTATAGTTTGCCGGCCGGGCTATTCCACGCTGATGGATCTTCAGGTTCTCGGGCGAACAGCCGTGCTGGTGCCAACGCCGGGGCAAACGGAGCAAGTCTACCTGGCGGAACGTATGAATTCTCAGGCGGGGTGGACGTATCTTCATCAGCAGAAGCTCTCCACGCTTGATCCGGAACGCCTGCCCGCATCGCTGCAGCTTATCCCTCAGCCGGCCGACCGCTTTCGTATTCCCCCCACCTCCCCCTTGTCGTCAAGAGTAAGCGATTAGGCTGCCGTGAATATCTGATTTTTTGCGTTCTTTGCAGTATGAACCTCCTTGCGATTACCCTCTCACGCGACTTCGTGTTCAAGTTTCTGAAATTCGGAATTGTCGGACTTTCCGGGCTGGTCGTGGATTTCGGCATCACCTGGTTGTGTAAGGAGATTCTCAAGATTCAGAAATACATCGCCAACGCCATTGGCTTTACCATGGCGGCCAGCAGCAATTATTTACTAAACCGGATCTGGACCTTTCAGAGTCAAAATCCCGATATTGCCGTAGAATATGGAAAATTCCTGGTGATTTCCATCCTCGGACTGGGCATCAACACCTTTATTCTGTGGATTCTTGTCAGCCGGTATAAAAAAAACTTTTACCTCTCAAAACTCTTCGCCATCGCGGTAGTTACGCTGTGGAATTTTTTCATGAACTGGATTTTCACCTTTACCGGCTGATGCCCCCGCTAAGGAAAAGCCAGGTTTCGCTGAAAGGAGTGGATTGGTAAATGGAGTAATAAAAAAAGAGGCTGCCTGAAACGACAGCCTCTTTTCTTTTCACGACAGTGATGATTACTGAATTACAATTTTTTGTACGGCCACATTGTCGCTATTTAGCAGGCGCAGGTAGTAAATACCGGCTCCGCGGGCAGAGAGGTCGAAGGCTGGCTTTTCCATTCCCTTCAGCTCCAGGGTTTGCTCTTCAATCAGGCGTCCGTTCAAGTCAAGAACCTGGATGTTGGTACGACCGGTCAGGCCACCTAAATCCAGCGTAAAGGACCCGTTGTTGGGGTTGGGAACAACGTTCAGGCTGATGGTGCTTTCGTTTTCACGGATGCCGCTGCACACATACCAGGTAACGTGAATGGAGTCGGTGCTGGAACAGCCATTGGCGTCGATCACTTCCACCCAGAAATTACAGGTACCCAAACCGCTGCAGAAACTCGAGTCCAGAGCCAGGGTTTGATTGTGGGTTCCGTTAGACCAGTTGTACGTCATACCCGGATTTCCGGCGTCCAGCACAATGGAGGCATCGGCGCAAACGGAGGTGTCGTTGCCCAGGTTAACCAGCGGGCGGCCGGTGAAGCTAAGGGTAAATTCGGCGGTATCGTTAGCCGCGTTCACATCACCCGTCATTGCGATGAAGAAGCTGCAATTGTGGGTTGTGAACTGGTTGAAATGCCAGGGGGTGCTAAAGTCAAAACCCGTGGTGGCAGCGGGAAGCAAGTCAGCCGTCAGGGTAAAGTTTTCCGACACCGGCGTATTGGCGTCAACCTGGTAGGCTGCGGTAATATTGGTTCCCGAAGGAATGGTTGTACTACCTGTATTGGTAAATACAATGGGGGGTGTAAACCAGCCCAGGGTATCGCATTCACTCACGTTGGTCTGAAAGACGGCCAGATCGGCGCCCGCGACCACTTCAGTGATAGAGATATCATCTACATACCAGTTATGGGCATCATCTCCTTCGTAGCGGAAGGCCAGGATAATGGTATCGTTCGCATACGCTGACAGGTCAAGGCTATCCTTAACCCAGGCCGCTGTTACCGAAGCGGGTGTCCACAACTCCGTAAAGGTAACGCCATTGTTGGTAGAGATGTGCAAACTATTATTATAGTAAAAGGAGGGGTACTGATTATACGACCAGAAGGACAGTTTAACCTGGCCGGTGGCGGGCATAATGATACGGGGGCTTACGAAATAGCCGTCCTGCATACCGGCGGTGCTATAGGCGTGTAAAGCGCTGTAAGTACCCGAGGTAGTATGATTGTAGGCTGTTGACAAGCCCCATATCGTTCCCGTCGCGTCATTATCAACCGTAGACCAGCAGGTGGCGGAAACGGTTTCAAAATCTTCAAGGTAGGGAACCGTCGAATAACCGCAGGGAGTGGCAAACATGAAAGCAGGCGTCCAGGTGCTGGTATCGCCGGCGGCGCAGATGCTACGGATATACACATCATAGGGTGTATTCGCGATAAGCGGGGTCAGGGTCATGGGATGCGCACTAACAAGCTGGCGGATTCCGGCACCCAGGGAAAATCCGGACTCACCGTACTCCACTTGCCAGGACGTTGCCGTACCGATTTCCGACCAGTTGATTACGGCCTGATTCGGTTCTGAGGAAACGGTCCAAATCGAATCCACGCCCGGACAGGTTGCCAGGGTGGTAAACGAAAACGGGCCGGTCCAGATGCTGGAATTGCCGGCTCCGCAGCTATCCTGCACATAGAAACTATAAGTAGTGGCCGGTGAAAGTGTATTCAGCAGTAAGGGGTTGGTCACCACGTTGTGAAGGATGGTTCCGTTACCCTGAGTAAAAGAGCCGGTTCCGTATTCAACATTCCAGATAGAGGCACCACCAGAAGTCCAGCTGAGTTGTGCCGCGTTGGCGGTAATGGCAGAAGCGCTAAGGTTTGAAGGCGGGAAGCAGGAAGGTACACTCACGATGAGGGCATAATCTTCGGTTTCACCCCAGCCGTAAACGCCACAAGGTGTAAGCTCGGCAAGAACCTCCGTTTCAACATTCACCACCCGAATGATCACCGTATCGGCAATTGCGCTGGCCGGAATCAGCAGGGTTCCGGTTTCGGTATGAGCACCACTAGTGCTCGTGCCCGAGGTATAGAGGGTTTCCCCGGCATCATCAAAATCACCATCCTGGTTGAAATCGCCATAGATTCCGGTCATATTATCATAGGGCGTGGATCCGCAAGTTCCAATCTGAACACTGAAGGGAATAGACGAACCGGCCATGGCTGTGCCGGGCAGGACCGTCGAATAATAATTGCTGTATTGATTCAAGGTTGAACCTGTACCGCCAGTGGTTGAGCAATCGGAGGTATTGTTGATTCCGCCCAGGGTAACGTTGAAGATATCTTCGTCGCTGGGATAATCGGCGGTAGATTCACAATACACCAAAAGGGACGTGCCGTTCATGGTAACATCGGCTGTGGCTCCGCCACCCTGGTTGACCACGACAGAGGTATACGGCTGCCCTGCAGCCGCCGGGGTAAAGCGGGCGTACACGGTAGTAGGATCTAAGGTAGAGGTGGTGTATGGAATATTTAGGGACGTTGCAAACCCGGTTCCGGAGCTCAACGAAAGCTCAAAACCTGAAGAAGCGTTTACCAATAGGGTTCCAGGCGCTCCGGTGAGGTTCAGGCCTGAAATAGTATACGTCTGTTCCGCGGAGGTACTGCCAAAGGGAACAAAACCAAAATTCAGGGAAGCCGGTAAAACCGAAAGAACCGGCGTAGTCAACCCGTTCACCACCAGGTTATCGAGGTGGCAGTTGTTCCCATAACCACTGATGAAATGAAACGCCAGCCGAACATCGGACTGGTTCATGGCGGCCGGAGGCAGCACACACGATACGTTGCCCCAGGCAGCTGCCGATGAGCTCGCACGGCTGAACGTGCTCACATCAATCCAGGTAGAACCGGCATCAAGGCTGTATTGCACCACAACGCGATCCAGGTTTGAGTAATCATCATCTGTCATCCAGTCGAACGTGACATTCGCGCCGGAATAGCCACCCATGGTGGAAAAACCGGTGGTCATAAACAAGCGTATGCTTCCTTCTGTACTTACATTGTAAGAATTAAACCTGACCAGGTGGGTTCCTTCGGTTGGAACAAGGCCCGAAGGATAAAGCGAGGTGGTTGCAAAAGTGACTGCAGGATCTGTTCCCGGGTCATTTGTAATCAAGGTACTCCAATCGGCTGGGATGGTCCCGCCATTGAATCCCTGCGTGTAAAGCTGGGCCTGCGTCTTTATGGCAAATGCCAAACAAAGCACCAGTCCGAAAAAATACATTTTTCTCATGTCAATAAATTTTGTGAAACAATAAGTAATCTCCATGGCAAAACTAATCATTTTATCTGAATTTAATAAATATAAAATAATTTTATTTAAAAAAAGGTTCGGAATACACTTTTTTCTTGACAATCGCCGTTAAGGACATTAACTTTGCGCCACAAAGTACTTTAATTTCAATGTATGACCCAAGAGCAGGAACCCTTAAAGACCCTCAGCGAGATAAAATCGCTGATGGAAAAATCGTCGCGATTTCTTTCCCTGAGCGGATTAGCCGGTGTGTTTGCCGGCCTATTTGCGCTGGCCGGTGCGGCGTTTGCTTATTTTTATATGGATATCAGTTTGCTTGACGAGCGGTATTTCGACAAGGGGCTGATCGACTCGAGGCTCAACTTAAATTTCATTTTCTTTTTTTTGATTGACGCCATGATTGTGCTCATTTTGGCCGTGGGCACGGGTTTCTATTTTACTTACCGCAATGCGTCGCGGAAAGGGCTGCAGGTATGGACCCCGGCCACCCGTCGTTTTATGTGGAGTGTTTTGATTCCATTGATTGTGGGGGGTCTTTTCTGCGTTTTGTTGGTCTACAATCACGCCATCGGGCTGGTGGCGCCGGCCACGCTGATCTTTTACGGTCTGGCGCTTTTCAACGCTGGTAAATACACACTAAAAGACGTGCAGTACCTGGGGCTTACCGAGGTCTTGCTGGGCCTGATTGGATGTGTCTGGATCGGCTACGGGCTCATCGTCTGGGCCCTTGGTTTCGGTGTACTGCATATTGTTTACGGCATCATTATGTACTTCCGTTACGAACGATGAACACCCCGCTCAACATCAACACCCTGAACAGGACTTTCGAGAACCGCATCCGGCTCGGGCTTATGTCGTTGCTGATGGTGAACGATCGTATGGACTTCAACACGCTGAAAGAGCTGCTTGATGCCACGGACGGCAACCTGGCCAGTCACATGGCCGCCCTGGAAAAATGCGATTACATCAAGGTTTCCAAACAATTCATCGGGAAAAAGCCACGTACCACATATACTATTACCCCCGAAGGACGTGCGGCGTTTAACGAACATCTCTCGGCCCTCGAAAAACTAATACGCATGAAACACTAGTACCTGTGGTAATGCACATCTCGCCCGACAAGCGTAGGGTTACACCGTTCGCTTTCACAGGGCGGGTTTTTACGAATTAAACTAACTCAAACAAACAAGCGTATGAAAAAGAATGACTGGATCCTGATCCTCTCGGTAGCTGCCTACAGCGGCCTATTTTACAATCAGTACCCCGGTATTAACTGTTTGGTTTTTTCCATCGTCCTTCTCTTCTTGTTGGTATGGCGGAACCCGGCGGTGCTGCGCGACAATCATTGGTACGCGGCCGCTTCAGGAACCATTGTTACGGCTGCCTGTGTTGCCCTGTTTGGCACCGCCTTATCGGTCTTTGCCCATCTCATTTCGTTGGGGCTTTTATCGGCCCTGAGCATCAGTAAAAAATCCAGCGTCATCCTGGCCGGCGTGTATGCCCTTATTTCGCTGCTCACCTCCCCGCTCTTCATGCTGATTGACCTGATTGAGCGGCGCAAAGGAGGATCGGTTCCCAAGGGCCGTACCTGGATTGGCATCGGGATGACCCTTTTCATCATTGCCATCACCATCATCTTTTTCCGGCTTTATCAGAAATCAAATCCGCTGTTCATGGACTTTACCCGCAAGATCAACCTCGACTTCATCAGTTGGCCGTGGGTTTTCTTTACACTGGGCGGCTTTATTCTGATGTATGGCTTTTTCTATCACCGCAACCTGCCCTCCTGGCTTAAGTGGGATGTGTCGCGTCCAACCCGGCTTTGCGAAGAAGATCTTCAACAACGGGGCAATACTTTCATGGGTAAAAAAGTCAACGTGAAATGGGAAATTCAGTCCGGTCTTATCCTGCTGATTGTTCTGAATATTTTACTTCTGACCATGAACACCCTGGATTTGTATTTCATGTGGATCACGCAATCGCTGCCCTCGGGCATGAACTATGCGGAATATGTTCATCAGGGAACCGGAACCATGATCGTATCCATTGTAATGGCAATAATGATCGTTCTTTTCTTTTTCCGCGGCCACATCAATTTTGACAAAGGGAATAAGGTGCTCCGGATTTTCGCCATACTCTGGCTGGTGCAAAACATGATCGCCGTAGCCTCCACGGCCTACCGCAATTCCCTGTATGTTCAGGAGTACAGCCTCACCTACCTCCGTATTGGAGTCTATCTGTTTCTGGCGCTGACGCTTATCGGACTTGTGACAACCCTGGTGAAGATTCTGGCGGCGAAGAGCAACTGGTATCTGTTTCGCGCGAATGGCTGGGCCGTTTATATCGTGCTGGTGCTGTTCGCCTGCCAGAACTGGGATCTGGTCATTGCCCGGTTCAACATCCAGCAATCGAAAAACCCCGACCGCTATTATTTGCTGAGCCTGGATTCGCCCGCGGTGCTGCCTGAATTACTAAAACTATCGCCCGAAACCACCGACAGCCTGATGTATTCTTCAAAAACGGAATACCTGATTTCCACCATGGGCCGTCAGTGGGGCGACACAGATTACTTTAATGAAGAGATCGACCGCCGGGTCAACAACTTTCTTGACGAGTACGAACAAAAAGGCTGGCGTTCGTGGAACCGGCAAGATCAGCAAACGGCTGCGGCTTTGCTCGAGTTGTATGATTAAAAGTAAACGACCAGAGGAAACTGTTGATGACCGACGGCCATCAACAGTTTCCTTTTTCCTTACCTTTATGGTCTTAATTGACGTTTATGAATTTTTTGGATCTTGTAGAAAAGCGGCAGAGCGTACGACGCTACCTGGATCAACCCGTGGAGCGGGCGAAAATTGACCGATGCTTACGGGCTGCTCAACTCTCGCCTTCGGCCTGCAATGCGCAACCGTGGAGTTATTTGTTGGTGGAAGCCCCGGACTTGCGGTTGGCAGTAGCCAAAGAAACGTACAACACCCTGGTCGCCTTCAATAAATTCGCACTTAAAGCGCCCCTGATCGTTGTGCTCATCCTGGAACCGGCCAATGCCACTTCCCAGATTGGTGGCCGTATCAAGAAAAAAGAATACCCGCTGATTGATATTGGTGTAACTGCAGCGCATTTTTGTTTGCAGGCCGCCGAAGAGGGATTGGGTACGTGTATGATCGGATGGTTCAACGAAAAGAAGATAAAAAAACTATTGAATATTCCGGACAAACGATCCATTGGTTTGTTGATTTCCGTAGGATATCCGGAGACGGATGAAATCCGCCCAAAAAAACGTAAAGAGCTGACTGAAATGACGCACGTTAACACTTATACAAAATGACACAGAATTATTTTCGTTTTCCCCTGCTGCAGGATGCGGATCTGAAAGGCAAAATCGTATTGGTTCGTGTTGACCATAATGTTGTTAAGAAGGGAGTCATTCATGATCCTTACCGCATTGATGCCACTATTGGAACCCTCTATCATATCAACGCCAAGGGCGGAAAGATCATCCTGATGACACATGTTGGCCGGCCAAAAAACAAGAAAACCGGTGACATTGCGATCAGTGAAGAAAGCTCTGTACAACCCATCGTGGAGTATTTGCAAAACAAGCTTCACATCACCCTGAAAGTCCCGGAATTCCACGCCAACGGTCAGCAAGGCATCGCAGGTATTGAAACCAGCATCAACCATTTGATCCGCGATCTCAAAGAAAATGTAATCGACGGGATCTATCTGCCGAATACACGCTGGTTTGCCGGCGAAGAAGACAAAGGCGAACTGGCCGACCGTTTCGCCTATCAACTTGCGGGGCTGGCCGACATTTTCGTGAACGACGCCTTTGGCAGCTGGCAAGCGCATGCCTCCACGGTAAAAGTAACGAAGTATTTGCCCTCTTTCGCGGGCTTTCTCATGCAGCGCGAAATCGCCAATTTAGATCGCATTTTTCAACCGGAACGTCCATTTGTGGCCGTGGTGGCGGGTGCCAAGTTCGACACCAAAATTGATTCGCTGAATGCCTTGCTCAAGATCTGCGATAAACTAATTCTGGGCGGGGTGATCTATAATGCCTACCTCTGCGCCAAATACGGATTCGAAATTCAGGGGATCGAGGCGGATGATATGGAGCATGCCCGCGCCTTTGTTGAATTTTCGAAACAGTATCCCAATAAATTGGTAGAGTTGCCCTTTATTGTAGAATCAGATACCATGGAAGGCAAGATTGACGGACAATTCCGCACGCACGACCTCCGCACGCTAAAACCGGGAACAAAGCTGAACTATGTGCTGGACGCTGATCCGGCATCGTTTCATGAAGCTAATGTGCTGGATGTTTTCAAAAATGCACATACTGTTTTTGTCAATGCCGTGATGGGCTATACCCCCTACTTTAATGAAGGCACCATTGCACTGGACGAGCTGATCGATAAAAACCCCACGGCGGTGAAACTGTATGGCGGAGGTGATACGATGCAGGAACTGAAGCGCCTGCTGCCCGGGCTTTACATCGTGGCCATCGACAATCCCATGTACTACATCTTCACCGGTGGTGGTGCGGTGTTGAAAGCCATCCAGGAAAACAGTGTGTATGGGATGGAGCCGGTGAAGGCGTTAAGTCGATAGTGGATAGTCGATAGTCGGGGGTTAGTTGCTTTCGAGGATTTTGAAGAGTTCGTCGAGCTTCGGGGTCAGGATAATTTCAGTACGTCGGTTTTTGGAGCGGGCTTCCGCGGTATTGGCGGGATCGACCGGCCAGTACTGGCTGCGGCCTGCGGCCTGGAGGCGGGCGGGATCGACCTTTCCGGAAACCAGAATCTTCACAACAGCGGTAGCTCGCATCACACTAAGATCCCAATTGTCGCTGATCGGGCCGCTGGCATTTTTGTAAGGAACATTATCGGAATGGCCTTCCACGGCAATGTTGATGTCGGGGTTTGAGACCAGAACGGCCGCCAGGTTTTTCAAGGCTTCCACGCCACCGGGGGCCACCACAAAACTACCGGAAGCAAAGAGCAGTTTTTCGTCCATGTGCACGTACACCTTACCGTTCTTCTGTTCTACGCTGAGGCCTTTGCCCATAAATCCGGTAAGGGCTTCCATCACTTTATCCTTAAGGGCTTTGACCACGGAATCTTTACGATCCAGAATGGCCTGCAGTTCATTTAAGCGCTTTTCCTTTTCGTTTAGTTGCGCGCTTAGGTCGCTCAGGCTGCTCTTTTGTCCGTCAAGTTGTCGCTCGGCGGCCTTCAGCCGATCTTCGCGGGCTTGCAGCTCCTCCTGGGTTTTTTGCAATTCAGCCAACAAGCGCTGCATCTCAGCCGAGCTGGTCTGGCTGTTTTTCGAAAGCGTCTTATTGAGGTCGTCGTACGATACTTTCAGTCGGTCGTACTGATCCTTCACATCGCGCATACCTTGACCAATGATTGCCGAATCGCTGATGAGTCGGGCGTTTTGTTCGTTCAAGCGTGCCAGCTTCGATTGCAATTCATTGTTCAGGCTGGTGAGATCAATATTTTGATTCTTCAAGAAGGCATTTTCCTGTTCGCATTTTATGCGTGCCGACTCCACTTCATTGAACTTTTTTTTCATCACACACGAACCCGAAGTGAGGGCCACAACACAAAGCAGAACATACGCCAGCAAGGATTTTTTCATAGGGATGGTATTGGGGATGCTGTGCAAAATTACGTTCTACGCATCACGCAGAGCCAAAGGGCAACGCAAGATATGAACAGGGATTTGTTAAAAATCCACATCCAAAAGTACCGGACAATGGTCTGAATGAACGGCTGTGGGGAAAATTTCGGCATGGCGAAGGTCGTTCAATAAAGGCAGGCTGGCCATGTGGTAATCGATGCGCCAACCGAGGTTTTTGGCGCGGGCATTGGCCCGGTAGCTCCACCAGGTGTATTGCTGGGGGTCATTATTGAAAACGCGAAAGGTATCGATAAATCCATTCTTCACGAAAGTGTCCATCCACGCGCGTTCTTCAGGCAAAAAGCCCGAGCTGGTGGCATTCCGGATGGGGTCGTGAATATCGATCGGTTTGTGGCAGATGTTATAATCGCCGGAAAGAATAAGGCGGGGGCGTGTTTCGCGTAGTTGGATTACATAGTCCAGATAATCGTCGAGCCATTTCATTTTAAACGCCTGGCGTTCCTCGCCGCTGGAGCCACTGGGATGATACACGCTCACCAGAGAAGTCGTACCGAAGTCGGCACGAATGAAACGCCCTTCGTCATCATAGGCCGGAAGACCCATTCCGATTTCCACGTGATCTGGTTCGCGCCGGCTTAAGATCGCTACTCCACTGTAGCCTTTTTTCTTCGCGGATAAGCAATAGCATTTATAGCCCAGGGCTTCAAAGTCCAGGAGCGGAATCTGCTCAGGTTGAGCTTTGGTTTCCTGCAGGCAAACCATATCCGGCTTCACCTGATCGAGCCACTCCAGCAGGCCTTTCGACACGGCGGCCCGGATACCGTTGACGTTGTAGGTGATGATGCGCATTTTCTGGATAGTCGTTAGTCGTTAGTCGATAGTCGATAGTGTTGAATATTGCGTGTCGGGGAAAACAAAAGGCCGCCCCAATGAGACAGCCTTTCACTTTCGGTACACAATCGTTCCGATTATTCGGGGTGGATTGCTTCGACCGGACAAACATCCGCGCAAGCGCCGCAATCGGTGCACACGTCCGGATCAATTTTATAGATGTCGCCTTCAGAGATAGCCTCAACAGGACATTCGTCCTTGCAGGTACCGCAAGCAGTGCAATCATCAGAAATCTTGTAAGCCATAGCTATAGATTTTTTTGTTAGTAATTGTATTAGCCGGTGCAAATATATTGATTTCTGGGTTACAGTAAAAATAAATCTCTTCTTTTAATGCGCATCTCTCCGGATATTTGTTTTTTCGATTGCATTTTTCATGCATCGAAATGTTAATATTTTGAATATTCGGGCTTATGGGACAAGTGGCCTAATTCTGCAAAAAAACATGTAACATTTTGTTATACTGATCGTAGAAATGGATTAGCCGGTGTTATCGGACGTTCGCCAACACACAATTGTTAATTTATTTTACATTTCATTAACCATTTTTTTAAAAACTTGCTTAAGTTTACATTCGTTATACAATTAAGTGCATTATCTAAACCCAAAAAAAGCAACTATGAGAAAGTTTACCCTTACACTGCTAATCCTGTTGTTTGCAGGACTGCAGATTGCGCTTGCGCAAAAGAAAACCATCTCTGGCGTCATCACGGCAAAGGATGACGGTGCTACCATTCCAGGGGTGACGATTGTGGTTAAAGGAACCGCTGTCGGAACAACCTCAGATGCCAATGGAAAGTATACCATTGTTGTTCCGGAAAAAAGCACCACACTGGTGTTTTCATACGTAGGTATGAAAGTCCAGGAGGTTGCCGTTTCTCAGTCTGCCACCATTAACATTGTAATGGAGACAGACGTAATGAACATTGAAGGGGTGGTTGTCACGGCCATCGGAATCTCTCGGGAGACCAAAGCCCTGGGATACTCCGTTCAGGGCGTTGAAGGTGAAGCGATCGAAAAATCGAACACCACCAATGTTGTGAACGCCCTGAATGGAAAAGTAGCCGGTGTATCGGTCACCAGTGGCTCCGGAGCCGCGGGCGGATCGGCCTACATCAACATTCGCGGGGCCTCCTCCATCACCGGAGGAAACCAGCCTTTGTTTGTGGTCGATGGTATTCCCATTGACAACTCCCAGTATTATTCAGGGAATCCGGATAACGGCACCAACAACCTGACTGAAGGCGTGGCGTATTCCAACCGCGCCATTGACCTGAACCCGGATGACATAGAATCGATGACGGTGCTCAAAGGCGGAGCCGCCACGGCCTTGTATGGCCTGCGGGCCGCCAACGGCGTGGTGATTGTGACCACCAAAAAAGGGCGTGCTGCAGGAGGAACCAAGGGGAAGGCGTATAGCGTTAATTTCTCTACTTCCGTTTCCATCGACAAGGTCAACCGTCTTCCGGAATATCAGACCAAATACGGTCAGGGCTTGAACGGGAAATGGTCGGGGCCGGAAACAGCCAATCGTAACACCTGGGGTCCCATGCTGGACACGTGCTCGTTCACCAACGTTGGCCTGACAGCCGCACAGGATGTGAATGGCGATGGAATTTATGACTGGGATTACAACGGGAAGATCGTCAGCGCGAACGATCCGAATGCCACCGGAGCCGAAGTTGTACCTTACGACAACCTGGGAAGTTTCTTCAAGACAGGATACACGTATAATAATGCTATCAACATCGCCGGCGGGAATGAAGACGCCACGTATTATATGTCGTTTTCGAACTCCCAAACCGATGGTATTGTGCCGAACAACAGTTTCGATAAAACCACCGTCAAAGTTTCAGGCGAAACCAGGCTATCGGCGAAATTTATTGCATCGGGTAGTGTAAATTACATTAAATCAGGCGGCGATCGTATTCAGCAGGGCTCCAACCTGTCGGGTCTGATGCTGGGTCTGCTCCGCACACCCTGTTCATTCGACAACGCCAACGGATTTGACGATCCGGTAAACACCCCCGAAGCCTACTTGTTTTATGATGGTAGCCAGCGTAGCTACCGAGGGTACGGAATTTACGACAATCCCTATTTTACGGTCAACCAAAACGCCTTCCGCGACGATGTAAATCGTATGCTGGGGAACATTCAGTTGGCGTATCTTCCGTTGTCGTGGTTAAACATCACCTACCGTTTAGGTACAGACTTCTACTCTGATCGTCGGAAGGCCCATTTTGCCAAAAACTCCTCGGCTTATCCTGACGGGATGATCTTCGAAGACCAGCACTACAACCGTGATTTCAACAGCGATCTGATTGCCACGGTGAGTAAAGATCTGAACAAGAATTTCAAACTGAATTTCATGTTAGGTCATAACATGTTCCAGACCTATCATCAACAATTATATGTTGAAGGCAACCAGTTAACGCTGCCGGATTTCTACCAGATGTCGAACGCATCCACTATTACAACCCGTGAAAACCAGGCTAAGAAGCGCACCGCTGCTATCTACGGTGATTTAGGGCTATCGTACCAAAGCATGTTGTTCTTAGACATCACCGGGCGTAACGAGTGGTCCACCACCCTGCCGGAAGGGAAGAACTCCTTCTTCTTCCCCTCATTTAGTCTGGGCTTTGTATTCACCGAACTGGGTGCTCTCAAAGACAACAAAATTATGCCGTTTGGTAAGCTCAGGGCCTCCTACGCGATTATCGCCAACGATGCCCCCGTGTATTACACCGGAAATTACTACTCGCTTGGTTATTATGGTGATGGTTGGACGTCGGGGGTTTCCTTCCCCTTTGGCGGCTATACTGGCTACATGGTTTCCGACGCCCTGGGCAGCGATGTGCTGGAGCCGGAACGTCTGAAATCGTTTGAGGTTGGACTTGATCTGCGCTTTCTCAACAACCGCTTAGGTCTCGACATTGCCTACTACAACAACATCAACGACAAGTTGATTCTGGCTGTTCCGGTAGCTGGTTCGTCGGGTTACACTGTAGCGGTAATGAATGCCGCAACAATGAAGAACACCGGTATTGAATTACTGGCAAGTGGAACCCCCGTGAAAACGAAGAACGGAAAAGTACAGTGGGACATCCTGGTGAACTTCACCAAAAACACCAACGAGGTCGTTGAGTTGGCCGAAGGTATTGAGAACGTTGGTCTGGGTGGATTCACCGGTTCTGAAATCCGCGCTGTGGCTGGAAAACCTTACGGTTCCATTTTTGGAACGCAATGGGTCAAAGATGCCGACGGGAACGTAATCATCAATGACGACCCCAGCGACCCGAATTACGGACGTCCGATCATGTCGGACGAAGAAGGGTATCTTGGCACCGTACAACCCGACTGGACAATGGGTATCACCAACTCCTTGCAGGTCTATGGATTTAACCTTTCTTTCCTGATTGATATCAAACAGGGCGGTGTGATGTGGAATGGTACCAAGGGCATCATGTATGCACTGGGAACACATGTTGACACTGAAACCCGCGGGGAAACCGTGGTTATGGAAGGAGTAATGGGACATCTCGACGCCAATGGCGAACTGGTAAGCACCGGTGCGGAGAATTCGATTGAAACCAAGCTGGATCAGAGCTGGTACAACGGCCTGGGTGGCGGCTTCGGCGGCCCGACCGAACAGTTCATTGAAGATGCCGACTGGGTTCGTCTGCGCGAGGTTAACCTCACCTATTCCCTGAATCCAAAGTGGTTGAACAAGACCTTCTTCAAAGGCATTGATCTGTTCGTAGCTGGACGTAATCTCTTGCTTTGGACACCTTACACCGGTATTGATCCTGAGACCAACCTTTATGGTGCCAGCAATGCACAGGGGATTGATTATTTCAATATGCCGAATACCCGTACCTATACTTTCGGTTTAAAAGTTCAATTATAGACGTATTGATAATTAAAAACCAAAACCAATGAAAAAGTTTAATATAAGTATCGCGGGAATTCTGTTAACCCTGATGATCCTGACAGGATCCTGCAAAAAGTGGATAGATCCGGATATTAATGTAGATCCGAACCAACCTATTGACGTTACCCTGAATACCTTGTTGCCCGCGGCTCAGGCCGGGATGGGGTATGCTCTTGGGGGCGACCTGAAATACGCTTCCAGCATCTGGATGCAGCAAATGGCGGGGGGTGCCAACCAACCGCTGGCGTATGACCGTTATGTTTACGGACAGAGTGACGTAAACAATGTATGGGTATGGAATCTGTATGCCGGTCCGATGATGGACTGCAACATCATGATGAAAAAGGCGACTGAAGAAGAATGCCCGTACTATGGTGGAATGGCCAAGGTAATGATGGCGAATATGCTGGGCTGTGTAACGGATCTTTGGGGAAGTGCACCTTACTCGCAAGCCTTTCTGGGCAACGAGAACCTTCACCCGGGCTACGATTCACAGGAGACCTTGTACGCCACCATCAACACCTTACTAGATGAAGCCATCGCAGCCTTTGATCTGGCCGAATCGGACAACACCTATTTGCCCGGGGGCGAAGATCTGATTTACGGCGGCGATGTGAGCCTTTGGAAAAAAGCAGCCTATGCTCTCAAGGCCCGTTATGCCCTTCACCTGAGCAAAGTTCAGGGGGCCACGGCCTACACGAATGCTCTGGCGGCGCTAACGGGAGCCCTTACTGCCAACGCTGAAGATTTTGAATTCTATTTTGGCGATGCCAGCAATGAGAACAACCCCTTGTTCCAATTCAATGATCAGCGGCCCTACGATATTGTAGCAGGCTTCTATCTGGTGGATGCAATGTCGAACACGCTGCCCGCGCCCGATCCCCGTTTACCGCTCCTGGTTGATCCCACCGATGGTTTAGTGGGTTCGCATGCCGGTGAAGGGGAAGCGGCCTCGCTGGTTGGACCGTACTATGCGTCGCCAAACAGTCCGGTTCCGTTTATCAGTTATGTTGAATGTAAATTTATTGAAGCGGAATGTTTATTTGAAACCAGCGACCCCAATGGCGCCGCAACCGCCTACAACGATGCTGTTAAAGCCTCGCTGGCCAAGATGGGGGTAACGGATGTGGCCTGGGAGGCGGTCAACGCCAGTGAAACCGGGCTGACCATCACCAAGGAAAAAATCATGCTGGGGAAATATTTCGCGTTGTGTTATCAGTTGGAGGTCTTTAACGACTGGCGGAGAACCGGATATCCTGCTCTCACGCCGGCGGCTCAGGGCGTACTGGGTGGAAGTATTCCACGCCATTATCCCTATCCGACCTCGGAACAGCAGTATAACAGTGCCAATACACCAAGCGTAACGCTCACATCCCGTGTTTGGTGGGATATTTAGGATGATGCACTTAGTGAAAGGGCCGGCCAAACCGGCCCTTTTTTTTTCGCGCCAAGCCTCCTTTAAAAACTATTGTTAGCGTTGTAACAAAAAAACCGAGAATTCCTCGGGGGTATGAATAAAATCGAGTAATTTTGCCGGCAGTTTAACCAAACTAATCCTGTATGGCAAAAGAAAAAAATACAGTGCCTGAAGTGGAAAACGTGGTTGTAAAGTTTGTCGGGGACTCCGGCGACGGAATGCAGCTGATCGGAACCCTCTTTTCTGACACTGCAGCTCTGGAAGGAGCTGATCTGGCAACGTTTCCTGATTACCCGGCGGAAATCAGGGCTCCTCACAATACCGTAGCCGGTGTATCCGGTTTTCAGGTACATGTGGGGAAGAAAGTCTATTCATCGGGCGATTTATGTGATGTGCTGGTGATCATGAATCCGGCCTCCCTAAAGTCCAACCTGAAATGGGCCAAGAAAGGCGCCACCATTATCACGGATGCCGATACTTTTGATGAAAAATCGCTTGAAAAAGCCGGTTACAAAAGCAATCCCCTGGAAGATGGCAGTCTAACGGGCTACAATATTATGCGGACGCCCATCACCTCCATGACGCGTGAAGCGTTAAAGGCTATGGGCATGGACAACAAGGCAGCCGATCGTAGCCGAAACATGTTTCCCCTGGGTATTATTTTCTACCTGTTCGGATGGAGCATGGAACACACCTTCTCGTTTTTCGAAAAGAAATTTAAGAAGAAACCAGAACTCATTGAAGCCAATAAGCTGGTGATAAAAGCTGGCTACCTCTGGGCCGAAAATACCGAAGCCATTGCTTCGTCGTATCATACGGAACACGCCAAGCTGGAAAAAGGCAGATACCGCAACATCACTGGAAACACGGCCACGGCCTGGGGATTTTTGGCCGCGTCGGAACGTTCCGGACGCCCCTTGTTTCTAGGATCCTATCCTATCACACCGGCTACTGAAATCCTGATGGAACTGGCCAAGCACAAATCGCTGGGTGCAAAAGTAATGCAAGCCGAAGATGAAATTGCCGGTATCTGTTCCGCTATTGGTGCGGCTTATACGGGTTCTATGGCCCTAACCACCACCTCCGGACCTGGCCTATCGCTGAAGAGTGAAGCCATCGGGCTGGCTGTAATGACTGAACTTCCGCTGGTGATTGTGGACGTTCAGCGCGGTGGTCCTTCCACCGGGCTTCCCACCAAATCGGAGCAGTCGGACCTGCTGCAGGCCTTATTTGGCCGCAACGGCGAATGTCCTTGCATCGTTATTGCTGCCTCAACGCCTTCAAATTGCTTTTACTACGCCTATGAGGCCGCCAAGCTGGCAATGGAGCACATGACCCCCGTCATCCTGCTTACCGATGGCTATCTGGGCAATGGCTCTGAGCTTTTCAGAATTCCGAAAGTCGCCGAGCTCCCGTCCATCACGCCTCCGATAGCAGAACCCAACGAAGCCGATTTCAAGCCTTACCGTCGCGATGAGCGTTTGGTGCGCCGTTGGGCTCTCCCCGGCACCGAAGGCTTGCGTCACCGCCTGGGTGGCCTGGAAAAAGAAAACATCGTGGGCAATGTTTCTACCGACCCAATGAACCACCAAATTATGACGGATCTGCGTTATCAGAAAGTCATGAACGTGGCGAATGAAATTCCTGAGCAAACCGTACTGGGTGCCGCCAAGGGCGATCTCCTCGTGGTGAGCTGGGGTGGCACGCAGGGTACCACAACCTCCGCTGTTCTCGAAATGCAGAAACAAGGATATAAAGTGAGCCTGGCCCATTTCAACCATATTATGCCCCTTCCGAAAAACACCGATAAGATTTTCAAGAACTTCAAGAAAATCCTCGTTTGTGAATTGAATAGCGGACAGTTTGTACAGTACCTTCGTATGACACACCCACAGTTCACATACCACCAGTTTAATAAAGTACAAGGCTTACCGTTTGTTGTAAGCGAATTAACCGATGCCATCACCAAAAATCTCAAGGAGGACTAAACCATGGAAGAAAACTTAACTGTAGAACGTTCCAGGACCCCTTTAAGCAAGGAAGATTTTGTAAGCGACCAGATGGTAAAATGGTGTCCCGGTTGTGGCGACCATGCAATTCTTTCTTCGATCGCTAATGTATTTCCGAAAATCGGCTATCGCAAAGAGAATTTCTGCGTCATCTCCGGCATTGGCTGTTCCTCCCGCTTCCCGTATTACATGAATACTTACGGGATTCATGGCATTCACGGCCGCGCTAATGCCATTGCCACGGGTGTAAAGATCGCCAATCCGCACCTGAGCGTATGGGTAGCAACCGGCGATGGTGATTCAATGGCCATCGGCGGAAATCACTTTATCCATATCATCCGCCGTAATGTCGACCTCAACATTATTCTTTTCAACAACCAGATCTACGGCCTCACCAAAGGTCAGTATTCACCCACAACCCCGATGGGCAGCATCACCAAAACCTCACCGCAGGGAACCATTGAACATCCGTTCAACCCCGGCGAACTGGTTATGGGTGCCCAGGGAACCTTTTTTGCCCGCGGCGTGGATACCAATCCTAAGTTGATGACTGAAATTATGTTTGAAGCCGCCCGTCACGATGGCACTTCGGTGGTTGAAATTCTGCAGAACTGCGTGATTTTCGCCGACGGAACCCATCAGCAGGTAACGTCCAAGGATATCCGGGAAGATCATCAGCTGATTCTGAAAAACGGAGAGCCTATGATCTTTGGCAAAAACAAAGATAAAGGCATTCGTCTAACACAGACCGGACTGGAAGTCGTGAAAATCGGTGAAAACGGAGTGAACGAACACAACCTGCTCGTGCACGACCAATATGCACAAGACCCCGGCATTCACCTGATGCTGGCCAAGATGCAGCCGCCCTATTTCCCGATTGCACTCGGCGTTATCCGTTCCGCAATGTTTCCAACCTACGACGACCTGGTGGAAGAACAAATCAAAACCGCCAAAGCCAGCTCACCCATTAAATCCGTGGATGATCTGCTTAACAGCGGCGATACCTGGGAGGTCAAATAATTCCTGCCACAAAAAAAAAGCCTTCTTTCGGGAAGGCTTTTTTTTTGAACATTCGGGCTTATACTTTTGAAAGTTTAAGGGTATTGGTTTTTCCACGTTCACCGATGGGCGTACTGGCGATGTTCACTACCAAATCGCCCGTTTTCACCAACTTTTCTTTTTTCAACCGAAGTTTAATGTCATCAATCGTGTGATCGGTTGAAATAAATTTATCATAATAAAAGCCCCGTATTCCCCAGACCAAATTCAGCATATTCAGGATTGAGCGGTTATTTGTGAATATGTATACGTCCGCACAGGGGCGCTGCGCGGCCAGGCGGAAGGCCGAATACCCGGTGTAGGTCATCGCAACGATGGCCCGGGCCCTGGTTTGTTGCGCCAGGTTACAGGCATTATAAATAATTGAATCTGTAACATACCGTTCACAATCGGGGTTTTCAGGAACAACATGTTTATAATAGATATCCTGAAAATTCTCTACCTGAGTCATGATGCGATTCATGGTTTCGACAGCACCCACGGGAAAGGCACCCACGGAGGTTTCGCCGCTCAACATGCAGGCATCGGCGCCATCCATAACAGAATTGGCCACGTCACTCACTTCCGCCCGTGTAGGTGTTACCGAGGTAATCATGCTTTCGAGCATTTGCGTGGCAATAATAACCGGTTTCCCGGCGCGTATGCACTCTTTTACGATTTTTTTCTGGAGCAGCGGAACTTCCTGCATCGGGATTTCCACCCCGAGGTCGCCCCGGGCGACCATTATTCCATCCGCCTCTTCAATAATACGCTTGAGATCCGCAATGGCTTCCGGCTTTTCAATTTTCGCTATTATGCGCGGCCGGTTCGTTTTCTTTGCTTTGGCGATAAGATGCTTTAATTCCAGTATATCTTCGGCGGAACGCACAAAAGACAGGGCTACCCACTGCACGTTTTGGCGCAGGATAAAGGCCAGGTCTTTACGGTCTTTGGCCGTCAGGCCCGGCAGGGAAACCCGGGTATCGGGCAGGTTAACCCCTTTATTGGACTTAATGATGCCACCGTGAAGGACTTTCATTCGAACCTCCTCCTTGTTGACGGTAGCCATCACGCGCAGATGAATTTTCCCGTCATCCACCAGTACTAATTCGCCCTTGGCCACATCCTGAGGAAATTCGGGATAGGAAATATAAATGCGCTTACGGTCGCCCACACACTTTCGGGTCGTAAAAATAATCTCGTCGCCCGTGGCTACGTCCGCGCCACCGTCCTTCATTTCGCCGGTTCGGATCTTGGGACCCTGCAGATCGGCGAGTATGGCTGTATTCCAGGCGAATCGGGCGTTCAATTCTTCGATGTTGCGAATATTCTGCAAATGATCCTCATGGCTGCCGTGCGAAAAATTCAGCCGGCATACATCAACGCCGGCGCGGATCATATTTTCGAGCACCTGGGTAGTATTGCAGGCTGGACCCAGGGTTGCAATGATTTTAGTCTTCATTCAACGTAAGATTTGTGCAATTTAAAAAATTCAGTCGTGATTCCTTTTCATGGATTTGGCGCGTCATTTCCATGCCCTCGAGGATAAACTCTGCATCGCGGAAATCGTCCAGTTCTATCGGAAAAGCCATCAGTACCTGGGGGATTTTTTTAAGCCCGGCGATCAGCGCCTGCAAGCCCCCCGAAATAGCCAGATCACGAACAAACAGAAAATAATCGACCGTGCCGTATTTATCTACCAGGTTTTTCCCGTTGCTACGGTTGCTCAATAAATAATATTGCTCATCCAAAACGGAATATTCGGCATAAAAGCAGGCAAAGCCATCGTCGTGACCCGTGTGTTGGTCCAGCGGAAAAAAATCCCGGATCTTCCGAAGCTTAAGACCCAGTTGCTGATTCAGCATCCAGCAAAAGCGGTAATCGCGCGTATGGCAAGCAATCCCCAGCAACGAAAAATCGTCGCTAAGGCCAAGATCGAGTATAAATTTTTGTTTGGGCGCCATGCGGTTGGTTTCAAACGAGCAGGAAGGCCCGACGGGCGGGCGTTGTTACTGAAGCGGTGCTATTTCAGCAAACCTTTCATTTCTTTCCATTGCGTGGTAAATGATTTTTCGGCGAAGCGCGGAATTTCACGGCGGGGGCCCCAGGGTTTTTTAAAGACCAGTCCGATGGCCGTGTTCTTCATTTTGCTGCTGGTTTTATCAATCATCCAACGTTTCAGCATAATGGTCTTCCACGCAAACATAACCAGGCGATCCATACGTCCGGTATGGTGTTCATTCACGGTATCGCGGCGGTTGTACAGCAAGAGTTTATGGAGATCAATGTGCATTGGGCAAACCTCCGTACATTTCCCGCACAGGGAGGAGGCAAAACTAAGGTGATTGAAGGCCGCCATGCCTCGCAGGTGGGGTGTGATCACGGATCCGATGGGACCGCTGTAGGTGGTGCCATAGGCGTGACCGCCAATATTGCGGTACACCGGACAAGCGTTAAGACAAGCGCCGCATCGGATACAGGTCATGGCCACGCGTTGTTTTTCACGGGCCAGCAATTCCGAACGGCCGTTATCCACCAGCACCAGGACCATTTCTTCGGGGCCATCGGGTTCACCCTCCTGGCGTGGACCAAAGACCAGGGTATTATAGACGGTAATAAACTGCCCGGTACCGTGAGTGGCCAACAGGGGCCAAAATAACTGCAGGTCCTTCATGGAAGG
The DNA here is from genome assembly GCA_964585485.1 of uncultured Bacteroidales bacterium. Taxonomy (GTDB): domain Bacteria; phylum Bacteroidota; class Bacteroidia; order Bacteroidales; family CAIWKO01; genus CALGYY01. The sequence goes on along the minus strand of CAZPDS010000001.1, from coordinate 68,002 downwards.
AATCAGCTTATCATAACCAGCAATGGCAATATGCAATTTTGGAAAGGCCATCGACATCAAGCCATTGCCCTCATTTTCGGTCAATCCAATGGCGCCTACGTCCGCCACTAAAAAATTCGCCCCGGTAACGCCGCAGTCGGCATGAACAAATTTCTCGCGCAGCAACTTACGAACGAAGGCCGTAATTTGTTCCGGGCTACTGTCGGCGGCCAGGCTGAACTTTTCATGAAAGAGACGGGCAATATCCTCCTTCGATTTGTGCATGGCCGGCGTAATAATATGATAGGGCTTCTCGCCCGCCAATTGGACAATGTATTCTCCGAGATCCGTTTCCAGCGATTCGATCGAATGATGGCTGACTTCTTCGTTGAATTCCAATTCTTCGGTGATCATCGACTTGGATTTCACCAGGCGTTGCACATTGTGTTTTTGCAACAAGCGGATGATCTCATCCATGGCCTCCCGTGCATCCTGCGCCCAGATAATTTTCCCCCCCCGGGCGGTAAAGTTCATCTCAAAATCCTTCAGGTAGTTTTCAACATCATTAAGGACCTTATACTTGAGATTGGACGCCCGCATCCGGGCCAGCTCCAGATTACGAAACTGGGTTTTTCCGCGCTGCACGGCCGCATCGTAACGCCCAATGTTGAAGCGAATGGTTGCCCGGTGTTGGGGATCAAACACTTTTGCCGCAACGGCCAATTCAAAAGCTTTTTTCTGAAGGTTCATGCCACTATTGTTTGGGGGGGATTTTTTCCACCCGGCGACCGTGTCGTCCGTTTTCAAAAGCCGTGGATAAAAACACGCGTGCAATCTCAACAGCCGTGCTTTCATTAATAAAACGGGCCGGCAGCGAACAAATATTCGCATTGTTGTGCAGGCGTGCAAAGCGTGCAATATCCGGGGTCCAGCACAAGGCCGCCCGCACATTGCGGTATTTATTGGCTGTTATTGCAACCCCGTTTCCGCTTCCACAAATAATAATCCCACGAAGTATTTTACCCTCGTTGATATCGCCCGCCAGCGGGTGAATAATGTCGGGATAATCAACACTCTCTTCCGATTTTGTCCCATAATCCCGGAACGAATATCCCATTTCCTGCAATTTCTTCATCAACCTGGTCTTTAACGCGAAACCAGCATGATCGCATCCTATAGCAATTTCTAATAAATCTTCAAGCATTGTTAATAAATTATAAAATAGAATGAATGTTCAAAGTTAGCAATGAATTTAGAATTAAACACTTTAAAACATTCTGTTTCTCGCACGAACGAGATAAACTGCATAATATCAATACGCTTAGTTATAAACAGCGGCATTGTTAATAAGCCTTCGCAGCCTCTCATAAGTTCTCAGAAAAGGGTCCTTTTCGTGCTTGTGTGATCAAGGTGGTTGAAAAGGCTGAATTTTTCACCTTCTTTCAGCCCGTTTTCAACATTTACAAGGGTTCAAAAGTGAGTCAAGTTATCCACGGTATAAAATTGTGCGATTTAATGTAATTTTGTTTACTGATTCATTTACAAAATAAAACAACGGCTTTTTTGTTAATAGCTTGTTCATAACATGTGAAAACTGGCATTTCAAAGCAAGCGCCGGAATTGTTTTGCACGCTTTCAACAGCATGATGATGTTGATGATTATATTTAAAAATAAAACCATAAAAAAACACAAAAGCGCCTAGGGGGGAGAAAATGACGTTACAGGAAAAAATTCAAAAGTTAAAAATAGAAAAGAATGCGGTATTATTAGCTCACTATTATCAAATACCCGAAATACAAGACATCGCGGATTTTGTGGAGGATAGTCTGGGGCTTGCGCGAAAAGCCGCCGAGACCAAAGCTTCAATGATTGTTTTCGCCGGGGTTCATTTTATGGCGGAAACCGCCAAAATTTTGAATCCTGAAAAAAAAGTGCTGCTACCGGATCTAAATGCTGGATGTTCCCTTGCCGATTCCTGCGGATACGAAGCGTTCAAGGCCTTTAAAAAGCAATACCCGGACCATGTAGTGATTTCGTATATTAATTGTTCGGCCGACATAAAAACCTTATCAGATGTGGTTTGTACCTCAGGAAACGCGGTGGAAATTGTGAATTCATTTCCGAAAGAACAGAAAATTATTTTCGCACCTGATCAGAATCTGGGACATTACATTAATCAACTTACGGGTCGAAATATGCTTCTTTGGAAAGGTTCGTGCAAGGTACATGAACTCCTGAAAGCAGAAAAAATTATGGAATTGAAATCGGCATATCCAAAGGCCAAAGTTATTGCGCATCCGGAATGTAAAGCGGTGATTTTGGAAATGGCTGATTTTGTAGGATCGACGGCCAAAATGCTGGAATTTGTGGGTTCGGATAATAGTACTCAGTATATTGTGGCTACAGAAACCGGTATTTTGCATCAGATGAAAAAGTTGGCCCCCGGCAACGAATTTATCCTCGTTCCGGCTGATGAAACCTGCGCCTGCAACGATTGCGAGTACATGAAGTTGAATACGCTTGAAAAACTCTATCTTTGTTTGCGCGATGAAAAGCCGGAAATTGTGCTGGACCCGGAGGTCATGAAGCAGGCCCGAAATCCTATTGTAAAGATGCTTGAAATTTCGGCACGTATCAAAAAATAAGGGGATGAAAAAATATTGGGCCTTGGGATTGTTTTTTATGCTGACCTTTTGTTTAGCAAAGGCTCAGGATAGTGTTGTAGCGAATGGTTACAATGTTTTTCATTATCCCAATGGCAGTATTTCCAGTGAAGGGACGATGGTTAACGGACAACCCGACGGATACTGGAAAACTTATTATGAAAACGGTTTACTGAAAACAGAAGGCAACCGTAAGAATTTTTTACTCGACAGCACCTGGAAGTTTTATGGTGATTCGGGGCAGTTGATGCTGGAAATTAATTATCGGGAGAGCAAAAAAAACGGTATTCGCCGAACGTATCAAAAAAGAGAAATTATTGAAGAAACCTTTGTTAATGATGTAAAACAGTCGTTTCAGCAGTGGTTTTTTTCGGATGGACAGCTTAAGAAAAAGCTTCCCTTTGTCGATGGACGCGAAGAGGGAATCGGTCGGGAATACGATCATGAGGGGCGGGTTATAAGCATTCAGGAGTATAAAAAAGGGTATTTGCTTTCGACAGAAAACATTAACCGATACCGCGACGGAAAGCAGCACGGGGTGTGGAAAACTTTTTTTCCTGATGAAAGTCTGAAAACTGAATGCACCTACAACTACGGTAAGCTGAACGGTTATTACAAGGAATATGACAGCCAGGGAAATCTATTGTACATCAAAAAGTTTGCAAACGATGTAGAAATTTTTGATGCACCCGAGTTGGCCAGCTATGAGATTCGTAAATCCTACTACCGTAATGGGAAACCTAAAGTAATTGCCAGTTACAAGGATGATATTCCGGAAGGTACCCGTCGGGAATACAACCAGGAGGGGGAGGTGATTAAAGGCTATATCTTTAAAGCGGGTCGTATCGTGGGTGAAGGCATTATTGATGAAAACGGCGAACGGCAAGGACCCTGGAAGGAGTATTACGAAAACGGCAAATTATTGGGTGAGGGTTCGTATGTGAACAACAGACGTACGGGTCGCTGGGATTTCTATTATCAGGATGGAACCAAAGAACAGGTGGGGGTTTATAACCAGGCTGGTAGGCCGGAAGGATTATGGAAGTGGTTCTATGAAAGCGGAAATCTGAAAAAGGAAGAGCAATTAAAAAACGGTTTGCCGGATGGTTATTTAAAAGAATGGTCCGACAGCGGGAACATCATTGTTCAGGGTCAGTATCTGGAGGGTGAAGAAGACGGCGATTGGATATTTGAAATCAACGACGATCGGGTCAGCGGAACGTTTGTTAACGGTAAAAAAGAAGGCGCCTGGCGTCATTATTATAATGAGCAGTTGTATTTTGAAGGTACGTATGTAGAAGGTTTGCCCGATGGAGAACACACCTATTATTGGGACAATGGTAAAATCAAAGAAAAGGGCAACTACATAGCCGGAAAGCGTGAAGGAAACTGGCAGTATTTCGGGTACGATGGACTTAAAGTACTCACGGTTTCGTATAGTGATGGCATAGAAACCGCGCTGGATGGCAGTACCATAGAACCCTGATGAAGGGCTTCTTTCCCGTTTTGGGAAATTAATTACAGCAATTTGGTGATAGTTTAGGTGTTAATACCGGATGAAGTAATATACTTACTATTTACGGTCCTTTAATGATATAATTATCTATTACAGCATCTTAATTATTAGTTTTATCGATAGGCGCACCTTGTATAGAATTAAACTTTAAAGTGTAATTGTTAGATATTAACTATTCATTTAAAGTCAGGTTTTTTTTATCCGTACTTTTACGAAAACAAAAAACCTAACTTCTATGAAAAAAAGTGCAATTATTATTATGGATGACCGGTCGAAGATTGCCTCCGAACTGAGCAGTCGTCTGCCATCGCTGGGCTGTGAGTTGTTGGCGGTGTATACAGAGGCCGAAAAAGCGTGTACGGAGATCAGAACGCTGAATCCCGGTGTAGTATTAATTGAAGTCGGCTGTGAAAATGAGGCCGAAGGGCTTATGGCGGCGTCCAGGATCCGGGAAGTGAATGATGTGCCTGTTGTTTATGTAGCGGAGAAGCTCGATCATCAGTTGCTGGAGCGAACCAGGACAACGGAGCCCTACGGTTACCTGGTGCGGCCGTTCCAGGAAGAATCGGTAAATGCAACTCTGGAAACAGCCCTGCATAAGCATTCCATTGATGTTGCGGCACGCAAGGAGCGCGATTTTTACCTCTCGTTGTTAAATGGAAATGAGAAGAGCGGTTATATTTTCATTAAGTCGGATTATAAGATTCAACGAATCGAGTTGAAAGATATTGACTTTGTAGAGGCCTTAAAAGATTATGTTGCGATTCACCTGGGAGGGAAAACCCTCACTTCGCACACCTCCATGAAAGAAATCATTAAGGTGCTACCTGTAAAGGATTTTATCCGGATTCACCGTTCGTATATCGTACGGATAGACAAAATTGTTAGCATCAAATACCCCCAGTTACTGGTGGGCGAAAAAATGACGGTGCTGCCCATGGGCGGCATGTATAAGCGGGATGTCTACGATCGGCTGCATGTGCTGAAATAAGGCTGTGGCCAGCTATCGGGTCAATGCGAAGTCGATGGTTTTTTTCGACATATCAATTTTTTTCACTTTGACCCTGATACGGTCACCCAGGCGGAACTGGCGCCCGTGCGATTGTCCGGTGATAAGATAGTTATCTTCATCTAAAACATAGTAATCATCGTTCATGTCGCGCAGGGCGACGAGGCCTTCGCACTTTGTTTCGTCAAGTTCAACGAACAATCCCCACTTGCTAACGCCGGAGATGAGTCCTTCAAATTCTTTTCCGACCTTATCGAGAAGGTATTCGGCTTGCTTGTATTTAACGGAAGCACGTTCGGCTTCGGTGGCCTGTTTTTCCATGTCGGAGCAATGCTGGCAGCGATGTTCATACTCGGTTTTGTCGAAACGGGCCTTCCGGTTTTGGTAAGCTTCCAGCATACGATGCACCAGCAAATCGGGGTATCGGCGTATAGGCGATGTGAAATGGGTATAATATTTAAAAGCCAGGCCGTAGTGACCGATATTGGTGGTGGAATAAATTGCTTTCGCCATGGTTCGAATGGCCAGGCTGGAGATCAGGTTTTCCTCTCCCCGGCCTTTGATAGATTCGAAGAGTTGGTTGAAGGAACGTGAGGTTTCACGGCCGGAACTTGTTTTGATTTGGTAGCCGAGTTTGCTGATAAATTCATTGAATTGTCCGAGTTTTTCAGGATTCGGAACATCGTGAATACGGTAGACAAACACCGGGTTTTGATCGTTTTTTTTATATTTCTGGATGGTTTCGGCCACTTTTCGGTTGGCCAGCAGCATAAAATCTTCGATAAGCTTGTTGGAGTCCTTGTATTCTTTCACATAAGCAGAGACGGGCCGGCCAAGTTCATCGAGGCGGAATTTTACCTCATCGGTTTCGAAAGCGATGGCCCCCTTGCGAAAGCGTTCTTCGCGCAGTTGGGTTGCAAGGCGGTTCAGGGTCAATATCTCCGCGGCATAATCCCCTTCTCCGGTTTCGATGATACGTTGTGCCTCATCGTAATTAAAGCGGCGGTTGGAATGGATCACGGTTTTGCCATACCATTCGTCTGTAATCACGGCTTTGTCGTTCATGGTGAAGACGGCCGAGAAACAGAGTTTATCTTCCGTGGGGTTGAGGGAGCAAAGCTGGTTCGACAAGGCTTCGGGCAGCATCGGGATGGTACGGTCCACCAGGTACACCGAGGTGGCTCGTTCTTCCGCTTCCTGATCGAGTAAGGTTCCGGGGCGCACGTAGTGTGAAACATCGGCAATGTGGACGCCCACTTCCCACAAGTCGCCGGGGAGTTGCCGCAGCGAAAGGGCATCATCGAAATCCTTGGCATCTTCCGGGTCGATGGTTAGGGTCACAACCTCACGAAAATCGCGTCTTCTGTTGATTTCATCCTCATCGATGCCCGCTTTCAGTTGGCGGGCTTCTTTTTCAACGGCCGCCGGAAACTCAAGCGGGAAGCCGTAATCCACGATAATCGATTGCATTTCAACTTCGTGCAAGCCCGGAGTTCCCAGTTTACGGACGACTTCACCCTGGGGATTGGGCGATTGTTCCGGCCAATCGGTAATTTTCACGACCACTTTATCGCCTTTAACCGCCCCGGCAAATTTATCGGATGGAATCAGTATCTCCACCGGCATATTGGCGTTGTCGGCGGTGAAGGTTCCGTAATATTTGGAGGTATTCAAGATTCCAACATAGTTTTCTTTTCCGCGGCTTACAATTTGAATGACCCTTCCTTCGGCTTTTTGACCCCGGCGGCCCGGAAATAATTTTACCTGCACGGTATCGCCGTGCAATGCGTGGGCCGTGTGTTCCGCGGGAACAAAAACATCTTCCTCCCCCGCCCCGATCCGGATGAAGGCATTTCCGTTCGATTTCATATCTACCGTTCCACTGACAATTTTTCCGGTCGATGCTGCCTGATCAAGGTACTGCTGGCTTAACTTAAACTTGCCACGACTCATGGCGGTAAGTGTTCCATCGGCCACTAACTTTTCGAGAAAAATATGCAAAAGCTCCCGACTGGCTTTGTCGCTCATGCCCAAACGGGCGGCTATTTGCCGGTAATTCATTCCAGCCTTTGGATTTTCTTCGAGGGCGTGTACAATGTTTTGTCCAAAGGTAGCTTGCGGTTTACCCTTACTGCTGGTCTTTTTATTTTTTGCCATAATGGAGGTTTGTTCCGGTGAATCTTGTGATAAAAGGGCGCCTTGCGGAAGGAACCGCAAACGCTGGCCGGTATTTTTGTTGCGCCGGCTTTTCGGCAAAGGTACTAACACTTTGCGAATTCGGCTCCGTGTGTTTTACGTATTTTCACCCGCAATTCAGCGAAAGTGGAATTGCAAAGTATACGTTAATTTAATAGAAACTGCTATCTTTGACAAAATTTATCTGCATGAAAAAAGTTATTGTGTTATTTATCAGTGCTTTAGTATATTTTGCCAGTTTTGGACAAGATGTACAGACACTCAATACCCGGACAACGCCCTCTCTGGTCACCATCAAAAACGTTGATGTTTTGGGCTATGGTTTTTTTATTGACAAGGATTTGGTGGTTACGAATTACCAGGTGATCAACAAAGCCAGGATGGGCGCAGCAAAAATTGTGATGAGCGGAAATAAATCTTTCGACGTAGTGGGTTATGTTGCCGCGAATGAAGAGGATGACCTGGTTATCCTGAAAGTGTCCACCAGCGAAGGAACGCCGTTGGTTTTGGCCGAAAAGGTACCGGTTCCGGCCGAAAAGGTTTATCTTTTTTCCCCTCTCGAAAACGGGACGATGGGCATTGTTCAGGGCAGTATGGAAGCATTTAAGGATTTTGGCGGTATTCAGTTGCTGCAACTCAATGCCAGTGCAATCGTCAGCAATAGTGGTTTTCCGGTATTAAATGCCGACGGCCAGGTGGTGGGTGTTTCGCTGCCTTCGCCTATAGCGCAAGCGAATTTGAACTTCGCCATTACCGCTGCCAAGGTGCGGGCTTTGTACGATAGTCGCCGGACCACCCCTGACGAACTTAAAACCCTGGAACCCCCTCATACCATTCAGCCTGATGCACAGCCTATGGATGAACGTGTTTCGCAATTTATTAATCAGGGCAACGCCCGCTTGCTGGCCAAGGATTACAAAGGGGCCATTGAGAAATTTACGATGGCGATCACTCTGGCACCGGGCAATCCCGATGCGTATGTTTTTCGCGGTCAGGCGAAGGTGTTGCAGTTGCAGTACAAGGATGCCTTGATGGACTTCAATAAGGCCATCGACCTGGAACCCAATTTTGCTGAAGCGTATGATTTGCGTGGTATTGCACGTGCTGAGCTGGGCGATAAGGTGGGGGCCTGTGAGGATTGGGAAAAATCGTATGAGTTAGGTTTCAATGAAGCCTTTATGTTGGTGAAGGAATTCTGTGATGTTGAAAAATAGTCGTTTTATAGATTGAATACAGTATAGAAAAAAAACCCTTGCCATGAAAAGCAATACCCTGCGCACAGTTCTTTTATTCTCCTTCCTGCTTCCGCTGGCATCGGCGGCTCAGCGCAATGTTCCGGAAGGATATTTCCGTTTCCCCCTGGATTCAAAAATTTTTGTTTCCGGGACCTTTGGTGAAGCCCGGGCCGATCATCTTCACAGCGGCCTTGATTTTTCGACGGGTGGGCGCATTGGAGCCAACGTACTGGCCATCGCTGATGGGTATGTATCGCGCATCAAGGTAAGTGCAGGCGGTTACGGCCGGGCTCTGTACATCACCCATGCCAACGGTTATGTGAGTGTTTACGGCCACCTGAACGAATACAGCGTGGTGGTGGAAGATTACGTAGCCCGAAAGCAGATTGAGAAGGAAACCTTTGAAATTGAATTATTCCCCGATCCGGCCTTGTTTCCGGTGAAAAAGGGTGATATTGTTGGATATTCCGGCAATACCGGTTCTTCCACGGGACCCCATCTGCATTTCGAACTACGCAATGCGCGTACGGAGCGGATTTTTAATCCCTTCAACCTGGGTCTTCAGGCAACCGACGAATTGCTGCCGGTACTTGAGAAGGTGAAGATCTACCCGGAAGGCGCGGGAAGCCTGGTAAACGGCCAATCTGTTCCAGCGGTGTACAGCTTCGAAAAACAAAAAACATCGGTTTATACACTGAACGACACCGTGAAGGTTACCGGCCGTTGTTCGCTGGGTATGCTGGTTAGTGATTTTGTTTCCGGACTGAGCAACAAGGCCGGCGTTTATTCATGGGATATGACCGTGGATGGACGGCGGATGTTTTCCTGTGTGCTCGATTCATTTGCCTTTGATGAAACGCGGATGGTGAATGATTTGATTGATTACCCGGAATACCTTGCGTCGCGGTCTTCCTTTTTGATGTTTCGTAAAAGTCCCGGGAATCAGTTGAACATTTATGCTGATCTGGTAGAGCTTGGTATCATTACCTTCCGAAGCGAAAAATTCACCCCGGTAGTACTTCGCGCCCGCGACCATGCCGGGAATCAGATCGTGTTGAACCTCGTATTGAAGGGTCAGCCCCTAAGCGCTACCTTGCCGGCAACCCCCTTGTTGGACAGCAGCCGGTTTTTCCGCTACGATCGTCCGGTGCACTTTGAAACCACCGATTATATTCTCGACATGGAGCCTTATAGTCTGCAGGACGATCAGGTTTTTTACAGCGAGCAGTACAAAGGGGTCTATGGGATGACGTATAAAATTGGAAAACCCTCTGTGCCCTTGCTTAAGAAGGCTAAGCTTTCCATCAAGGCCGGCCTACAGGGTGAAAAGTACGGTTCGAAACTTTTATTGGCACGTTTGCAGGGAACCAACAGCCTGGTTGCAGTGGGTGGTGAATATAAAGATGGCTACGTCTCCGGCGATATTACACGTTGCGGCGAATACACCCTGGTGGCCGATACCATTGCGCCGCTGGTGAAATCGGTTGGCTTCTCGTCGCACAAGAACATCAACTCCATGCAAGCCCTGAAATTCTACGCAACTGATGATTTGTCGGGTGTGAAGTTTTACCGTGCCGAGCTGAACCATAAGTGGATCGCGATGGAGTACGATATGAAGAGCAACCTGATGCTCATTACCATTGACGATCGTTTTGTGATGGGACGTAACGAATTGAAAGTGGTGGTTGTCGACGGAAAGAACAACCTGACAACACAAAATTACGTTCTGATCCGCTAAAGAAATTTGGCAGCATTATTGACAGGCCCGCCCCCGTCACCAAAAATAATAAGCATGAAGGCAAACCGAATTATTCTGACCAGCATTTTGATGTTCTTGTTATGGATTCCTGCGGGCCGTGCCCAGGTTCCGGTTGATGAGGACACCCAAAAGATTACCTACAAAGAAGTGGTTACTCAGGAAGGCACCCCCCAAAAGCTCTACAATCAGGCGATGGAATGGATCAACGCCACCTATACCAATGCAGCGGATGCAACCAGGGTGCGGGATCCGGAAAACGGAAAAATTGAGATCCGGCATCGCATTCGTTTATTCAGTGTAGACAAAAATGGTATCAAAACCACGGAAGCCTTGAAGGAAGTGGTACAATACACCCTGAATCTGGAATTTCGGGAGGGCCGTTATCGTTATGTTTTCACGAATTTTATCCTGCCCGGAACCTCGGCTTTTCCGCTGGAACGATGGCTGGATAAAACAGACCCGGCCTATGTGCCTGTGGATGATTATTATTTGCAACAGGTGGATAAGGAAGTGCGTGATTTGATTGCCAGCCTGAAGAAGGGCATGATTCCCAAGGTCATCAAGGAAGATAATTGGTGAAAAGGCAGTGTTCATCAGCCATTAACATACAGGGTCAAAAACGACCCTGTTTTTTTTGTACCTTTGTTCCCCTTTAACAATCAGGGCAATGGAAAGTAATCATCTGCATAAGTTTATCGAGGGCATGCCCAAGGCCGAATTGCACTTGCACATTGAGGGCACATTTGAGCCCGAGCTGATGTTTGCGATTGCGAAACGCAATGGCATCGCCTTAAAATATTCCTCTATTGAAGAGCTCAAGGCGGCTTATCGTTTTCAAAACCTTCAGGAATTTCTTGATATTTATTATGAGGGTGCGCGTGTGCTGTTGCAGGAAGAAGATTTCTACGAGCTAACCATGGCCTATTTTCAGAAAGTTCATGCCCAGCATGTGGTTCATGCGGAACTTTTTTTTGATCCGCAAACGCACACACAGCGTGGGGTTTTAATGGAAACGGTGATCGGTGGTATTGATCGGGCCTGTGTGGATGCGCAACAGCGCTACGGCATCAGCAGCCGGCTGATTTTATGTTTTTTGCGCCATCTTAGTGCCGCCAACGCTATGCAAACGCTGGAGGAAGCACTTCCGTTCCGGCATCTGATTACGGCGGTCGGGCTCGACTCAAGCGAGTTGGGAAACCCGCCCTCAAAATTTGTGGAGGTGTTTAGCCGGGCCCGCGAACAGGGTTTTCGCACCGTAGCCCATGCCGGTGAAGAAGGTCCGGTGGAATACATTGAAGAAGCCCTGGATTTGCTGAACGTTTCGCGCATTGATCATGGCAACCGCTGCGAGGATAATCCGGCGGTATTGAAGCGTTTGGTGGATCTGAAGATGCCTCTTACCATTTGTCCTTTGTCGAACCATAAGCTTTGCGTGGTCAAGGCGCTGGAAGATCATCCTGTGCGTCGTTTCCTCGAAGAGGGGTTGGTGGTGACCATCAACTCGGACGATCCGGCCTACTTCGGGGGCTACATGAACGAAAATTTCCATGCCGTACAACAAAGTCTCGATCTTACGCGGGAAGAGATTCTTGTTTTATCCGAGAATGCCTTCATGGCTTCCTTCCTGCCCGATTCTGACAAGCAACTTCATCTGGACAAGCTGAGAGCCTATGCCCTCGGTTTTCAGGCCCAACATTCGTGAACGCAAGCCCCTCCATAAAAAATTGTTCTTCCGGTGACTTGTTGGAATGGTGCCATGAGCGGGGCATTCCAGGTTTTCGATCGAAACAGATAAGCAGCTGGATTTGGCAAAAAAACGTGCGTTGTTTTGCTGATATGCGGAATCTCCCGGCGCCCTTAATTGATCTGTTGCAATCCTCTTTCCAGTTGGAATCTTTGTCCCTGGCACAACGTCAGGCTTCGGCCGATGGTACTGAGAAAATTCTTTTTCAACTTCCTGATGGGGCCCTTACCGAGGGCGTTTATATTCCTACGGAACAACGCAGCACGGCCTGCATCTCGACCCAATCGGGTTGTCCGCTCGCTTGTGCCTTCTGTGCCACCGGGCGCTCGGGATTTACCCGAAACCTGGAAGCGTGGGAGATTTATGACCAGGTGGTGGCCTTGAACCGCATTAGTTTGGAAAAATCCGGACATAAGTTGAACAACATCGTGGTGATGGGGATGGGTGAGCCTTTTCTGAATTACGACGTATTGGCGGAGGCGCTTCGACGTATTACCGATGCAGACGAAGGCCTGGCTTTTTCGCCCCAGCGGATTACGGTTTCCACAGCCGGCATTCCGGACGGGATTCGACGTTTTGCGGCAGATTTTCCACGTGTACAATTGGCTGTTTCGCTGCATGCCGCCGTACAGGAGATCCGCGAGCGCCTGATGCCGGTTGCGAAAACGCATTCCCTGGTGGAATTATCGGTGGCTCTGCAGGACTATCACGCGATCACGTCGGGACGTATCACCTTTGAATATGTGATGCTGAACGGCGTGAATGACGGGGAGGCTGAAGTTCGCGCGCTGGCCCGCTTCTGTAAGTCGTTTCCGGTAAAAATCAACCTGATTTCTTACAACAATGTTGCAGAAAGTGATTTTCAGTCGTCAGATCTAAAAAAAATACGTACATTTGCGCAATATCTGACCGACAAAAATATCCTTGTTCAGGTCCGAAAAAGCCGCGGAGCCGATATTGATGCGGCTTGCGGTCAACTTGCACAACGGAAACTAAAGGAACTTTAAAACGACCTATGTCTCAAGTAACGATTCAAAACCTAAAAGATGCAATACGGGATGTCCCTGATTTTCCGAAACCCGGCATCCTGTTTAAAGATATTACGACCGCCCTCAAGCGTCCGGAGATTTTCGCCTTTGTGATCGATCGTTTGTATGAGCAATACAAGGACAAGGGAATCACCAAGGTGGTGGGCATTGAATCGCGCGGTTTTATTGCCGGTAGTGTATTGGCTTACCGTCTGGGTGCCGGTTTTGTACCGGTGCGAAAACCCGGGAAGTTGCCGGCCGATACCTTTACCGAAACCTATACCCTGGAGTACGGCGAAGGCCAGTTGGAAATTCACAAAGACGCACTGGAACCCGGCGATGTGGTTCTGCTCCACGATGACCTCCTGGCTACCGGGGGTTCAGCTCACGCCACCCAGAACCTGATCCATCATTTTGGTGTGAATAAAGTGTATGTTAGCTTTATTATTGAACTCCTTTTTCTGGAAGGACGAAAAAAAATTATCGACGGGGCTGAGATTTTTTCCCTCATTTCAATTTAGCTATTATCTTGATTTTTAATTAGTCGTTGAATAATTTCCCGCACCATTCAAGTAGCGCGTTAAAAAACAGTAAAAAAGTTGTTAAAGAAATTCTGTTAATTATGTCACACTATTAATTTTCTTTGTACTTTTGTTTTTGAAAACTTTTGGAAATGATTGTTTAAACATAGTAACCATCTTTCAACACGCACCACGAAATCAATAAATTTATTGTTAAGGAAAATTGACTAAATTTTTATTATTATGGCAAAGACTCAATTAGACATGCACAAGCTTGACGCAGCAGCCGGCAAGCTGAGGTCCATTGCTCATCCGATGCGGATCGCAATCATTGGTTTATTAGAAACCAACGGTAAGATGAACGTGACTTCCATTTACGAAAAGCTGAAAATTGAACAGGCTGCGGCTTCGCACCACCTGAACATTTTGAAAAGCAAGGGTATTCTGGAATCCAAACGTGATGGCAAGAATACTTTCTATTATCTGAAACATTCGGCACTGGCGACCATTCTTGAGTGCGTTAGCAAGTGTAACGACTAAGGCGCTTACTTTCGCCCGAAATCCGCCGGTATTTCGCCCCACGATTCCGTTTCCCATTTCAGAACGGCATTCTTCAGTGGGTGTTCCCTGAGCCAGTTTTCGGCCCGGGCGATCAGATCGAAAAGTTCGGCATTTCGTGAAGTAGGTTCCAGTTTCGTATTCGCCCGTTTATTCCGGACCCAGGCTATGGCCGTACGGCTGTCGGAATAAACGGGTGTTTTTTTGCCATTTTTTTCCAGCAGCGCCAGGGCGTGAACCAGGGCCAAAAATTCCCCGATATTGTTCGTGCCGTCAGGAAAGGGCCCCCGGTGAAAAATTTCTTCCGCGTTCCAGGTGTAAACGCCACGGTATTCCATGTCCTTACTCACCGTATTCCACGCCGCATCAACACTGATGCTGTCCTGAATGATAGCGGATTTGCTGACCACGGATGGTTTTGTATCTTTTTTATAGATATGTTTTTGCGGTTTTTCCCGAAAGGCGGTTTCAGCTTCCGGCAAACTATCGAAGGCCTTGTAAAGGGCGCCTTCGGTGCCATGCACCTGTTCCCGGCATTCGTCCCAGGAGGTGTAAATGCCAGGTTTTGCCCCTTTCCAAACGACGTAGTATTTTTGTTTTGCTATTTTTGTCATGAACAATAATCCTTGTGCAATGCGTTTGTAAAAATACGTCTAATTTGCTATTGCTCCTTTTAATCCCAAGTTTTATGAAAAAGATCCTGCCGCTTCTATTTGTGCTTAGCCTGACCATGTTTCTGATTTCCTGCGATCAACGCGTATTTCAGGAATTTATGGACATTCCTCAGTACCGGTGGGCACGGGAAAACGCGATCACGTTTGACGTGGAGATCAACGATACGCTGCAGGCCTATGATGTGGAGCTGGCGATCCGGCACACCAGCTATTATGCCTTTGCCAACATCAAAGTTAACGTATACTCAACCTTCCCTTCCGGGGAAACGCGAACACGCGATCTTGACCTGATGCTCCGCGATAAAGACGGATCCTTCCTGGGCGAGGGTGCGGGTGATTTATGGGACATCAATTTTGAGTACCTCAGCGATTTCACCTTTCCCCGAAAGGGCCATTATCTTTTCACGGTGCAGAACATTATGCCCTTGCCGGAAACACCCGAAATAATGCAGGTGGGGTGGATTGTTAAGAAATCAAACTAAAACAAACCATCCTCATTCCGGGCTCATGGCAGGCGTAGCGGTAAGGCCCGGTAATATTTAGAACCAGCCATTTAGGCGAATTTCCAAAATATTTCCGTATTTTTGTATAAATTACAGTTTATTGAACTGAAAAATTTACGTTGCATGCATACAACTTGGAAGCTCTCTCTTGCCGGGCTCTTGCTGATCTTTGCAGGAAGTGCTACCCAGGCACAGGGCATCGGCGACACCGTTAAACTTGGGCCGGTGGAAGTCATCGACCGCGCCCTGAAACGCATTCCGTATCAAAAGCAGGTGGTTTTAAAATCCATTCTGGACGACGAGGCGGTTCGCGATATTGGCGAGGTTCTTCGCAGTGTACCAAATGTATCCGGGCTCCGAAAGGGGGGCGCCAACATCGATCCGGTGGTGCGCGGTTTTAAATTCAGTCAGTTACTCACCCTTATCAACGGGGCGGTCGGAATTGAAGGCGGCTGTCCGAACCGGATGGACCCCACCACTTCGCATGTTGACATTGACGACATCGAGCAGATGGAAGTCATCAAGGGCCCCTTTGCTTTACGCTACGGACCGGCTTTTGGAGGTGTGGTGAACCTGATAACGCTGCAACCGCAACCCTACGCGAAATTTGAAGTACACGGCCGTGCTTCAGTGGGCTACGAAAGTAACTGGAACGGGAATAAACAGCATGTCGACCTTCGGGGTGGTAATCGGTTTGTTTATTTTCTGATGAGTGCCAATCGCATGCAATATGGTAATTACGATGACGGGAACGGCACGCAATATTCTTCTTCCTTTGAAAAGACGAGTTATTCGGCCAAGCTGGGGTTTACCCCGGCCAAAAAACATCAGGTACTCCTTTCCTACATGGGTGCGCAACACAGCAATGTACGTTTTCCGGCACTCCAGATGGACGAACGTTCGGATCTCACCAACTCCCTTTCCCTGGCTTACGTTACCAAGGGCCACAACGGGGTGTTTAGCGGGGCCAACCTGAAGGCCAGCTATACCGTGGTTAATCACGTAATGGATAATAAATCGCGTGCGAACTCCGATACCGCGGTGGCGGTTTCGGATGTAACGGCGGCTACGCTGGGAGTGCGCGGTGGGGTGGATTTAAATTTCAAGGATAAGTACATCCTGTTTTTGGGTGGCGATTTCATGCTGATTGCCAAGGATGGCGACCGGGTGAAAACCATGATCATGCAAGCGCCCATGAACGGCATGATTCCGACTAAAACGGAAGCCTTATGGAACGACGCCAGCATGTATAATCTGGGGCTATATGGTGAATTTAAAACCATGCTGGGTACTACCTGGGATGTGGTGGGCACCCTGCGCCTCGACCAGAATCACGCTACTTCAGGTCCGATTGTTCTCTATGGTACCGGAACCCCACCCCCGGTCTTGTTGTATAACGATACCACCACCAGTAATTTTCTGAACCTTAGTTTTAGTGGCGGCGTCACCAAACGCTGGGGTGATCATTATGCCCTGAGTTTTTCCCTGGGCCGTGGCACCCGTAGTCCGAATATGCTGGAACGCTTTATTATCCTGTTACCGGTGGGTTACGATAATTATGAATACCTGGGAAATCCCCAATTGAAGCCCGAAACAAACAACGAGGCGGACCTTGGGTTTAAATACTATCATGAGAAAGCCGGGACAGCAGAGGTCAATGTATTTTACTCTATTGTTGAAGGATTTATCAGCGGACGGCGTTTGCCGCCGTCGGTTCAAAAACCGCTTACGGCTAATGTGCTCGGGGTGAAAGAATTTTACAATGCCGGAACCGCCTATTTCACTGGTTTTGAACTGGCGTATCGCACACCCGAAAGCTGGAAACCGGGCGGACGAATTTCCGCCGCCTATACCTATGCAACAATCTCTTCGGTGACCAAGCAGCTGCTCGATCCCACGAAAATTGTCAGCCAGCAGGTAATCGGCGAAGAAGTATTGACCAATGACGCTTTGTCTGAAATTCCCCCGCTGGAAATAAACGTTTCGGCTTACTACAAGTTCTTTAATGGCAAGTTGGTTCCCCGCGTGGCCTGCAGGATGGTGTTGGACCAGGGGCATGTCTCTGAAGCTTTCTACGAAAAAACGACACCGGGTTTTGTATTATTGAACCTGGGCCTTACGTACAAGTATAAGTCCTTCCTCACCTTAAGCGGTGGCGTGAACAACCTGCTGAACACGGCCTACTACGAGCACCTCAATCGGAAAATGATCGGTTCCACCGGAAGACTCTACGAACCAGGCCGTGTGCTTTACGCCAATGTAATGTTTAATTTTTAAGCGGATGAATATGAAAAACCTGCGTTTAATATTTTTGCTGATCCCGCTGTTCCTGTGGCTCGCAGCCTGTGAGAAAGAAGACAGCCATACGGTTTCGTATATGGTCACCAACTCGGAAACGGGCTTTACGGCACGTTATTCCAACGAAGCTCCGGTGGTTCAAACCGCCACGTATTCCACCCAAAGCAAGAGCGATAAAATTGTTGTCTCTTCGTGGTTGGCGGAATCCGGCGACATCGTTTATATTTCCGTGCTGGACACTACACCGGATTCTTATGTTCAGGTGCGGGTGTATGTGGATGGAAAGATTTACAAACAGGCTTCGCGAACCAACGACAATACCATGCCTGTAACGGTTTCGGGGGTTGTTCCCTATTAATGAAAGAGGGGGCGTTGGGCCTCTTGTAAAATTCCTGAAAAAGATGAAAAGATTGCTGGGCTTCAGCCTTATTTTGGTCACCGTTTTGGCGGGCTGTAAAAAAGATCCGCCTCCGCCGGCTCCGGAAACGGGCAAAATCAATTTGAAATTTACGCACACCGTGAATGGTGAACCTCTGGTGATGGACTCGCTGATGTATCTGAATGCCGCCGGCAACGAGTACCTGGTCAACGAGATTCAGTACTTCGTGTCAGACGTGGTGCTGCACGCCGGTGATGGCTCTACCCTGCGCATTGATGATTGGGACGATATTCACTATGTGGACACCGACATCCCCGCGACGCTGATGTGGAATGTGGTGGATCCGATTACCAGCGGCACGTACACGTCCATCAGCTTTATCTTTGGAATCAGCGAAGCCAGCAACCAATCGTACATGTTTGTGAACC
Source organism: uncultured Bacteroidales bacterium (assembly GCA_964585485.1). Classification (GTDB taxonomy): domain Bacteria; phylum Bacteroidota; class Bacteroidia; order Bacteroidales; family CAIWKO01; genus CALGYY01. The sequence continues at coordinate 49,511 of CAZPDS010000001.1, read as the reverse complement.
CTCCCGAGAGCAATATGTTTTGGCCGGAATTTCTGGGTGGGGGCTATCACTACATGAAGCTGAACGGAAAATGGAAGGATACGGCGAACCAGGTTGTTCCCTTTGATTTTCACCTCGGAATAGGGCAGATATACGCCAGCGGGGTCGTTAATGTGGATTCCATTACCGGCTTTGTACAGAATTATTTTGAGGTGAATCTTAGCAACGAATCCTTTACGGTGAATGAGGATGCGACTACGACTATTGAAATTCGCATGAATGTGGAAAGCTGGTTTGAAACACCGCACGTGTGGGATCACAATGTGTGGGGCAGCTATATCATGCAGAATCAGGCGGCGATGCAGAAGGTTAAGGAAAATGGGGTGGATGTTTTCACCATTGGCGCGGTAAATTATTAATTAAAACTATATTTTATGGAAATCGAAGTTTTCTTTGAAGGAAGCAAGGGCGTGAACGCCCGTGTTCGGCAGCATGTTGTGAAAACCGATCAGCCTGTGCAGGGCGGTGGAAATGACGCAGCCGTTACGCCGTTTGAGCTGTTTCTGGCGTCGCTGGCCACCTGTGCCGGCATCTATGTAAAAGGTTTCTGCGATCAGCGGGGAATCTCTACGGAAGGGATCAAAATTGTGCAGAAGCACGAATTTGACGCAAGGGGCATGGCGACGTATGTTGGCCTGGAAATCCAGGTTCCGAAAGACTTTCCCGAAAAATACGTAGCATCCCTGGTATCTGTAGCTTCGCTTTGTAAGGTGAAACAACATTTTTCCGCGCCGCCGGTGGTGGAGGTAAAATCGGTACAGCAACCCTGATTTTGTGTTTTTAAACCAAAAAGGGGAAGTGCCATCAGCGGTTCCCCTTTTTTTGTTTGTGTTATCTTTGCCATGTAGTATTTGTTTATGAACGATCCAGCTTCCGCTTCTGAAACTCATCTGAAAAATCTGCTGAAAACGCTGCCGGATGCACCGGGTGTTTACCAGTTTTATGATCAGCAGGATCAGTTGCTTTATGTGGGTAAGGCCAAGAGCCTGACGAAGCGGGTTCATTCGTATTTCAACAAGGACAGTGGCCTGAGCGGGAAGGTACGGATGCTGGTTCGTAAGATTGCCGACATCCGTACTATTGTTGTAAATACGGAGTACGACGCCTTGTTGTTGGAGAACACGCTTATTAAAAAGCATCAGCCGCGGTACAACATTTTGTTGAAAGACGACAAGACGTATCCCTGGATTTGTATTAAGAAAGAAGAATTCCCGCGCATTTACAGTACGCGTACGCTGGGGCGTGACGGCTCCCACTATTTTGGTCCCTTCGCTTCGGTGCGCAGTATGCATAATCTGCTGGAGCTGGTGCGTAAGTTATATCCACTGCGTACTTGTAAACTCAACCTTTCGCCGGCCAATATTCGCGCCGGCCGCTATAAGGTTTGCCTGGAATACCAGATTGGAAACTGCCTGGGGCCATGCGAAGGCCGGCAGACCGCCGAAAGTTATGAAGAAAATGTTCGGCACATCCGGGAACTAATCAAGGGGCACCTGGGGCCGGTGATTCAGGTGTTGCGAAAAGCGATGCTGGAGGCCGCTTCGGAATACCGTTTCGAGCAGGCGCAGGAATACAAGGAAAAGCTGAGCCTCCTCGAGCGTTACCAAAGCAAGTCGGTTGTGGTGAATCCGAACATTCATCAGGTGGATGTTTTTACCCTGGTTGACGATGTGCATTCGGCCTGGGTTAATTTTATGAAGGTGGTGAATGGTGCTGTGGTACAGTCGCAAACCGTGGAGCTGAAGAAAAAACTCGATGAAAATCCGGACGAGATGCTGCTGCTGGCTATTGCGGAATTCCGTACCCGTGGTTTAAGCGACCATAGCGAAGTGCTGGTACCTTTTGATCCCGGCCTCGAGATTCCGGGCGTTAGCTTGCAGGTGCCGCAGCGCGGCGACAAGAAAATGTTGGTCGAGCTTTCCCTGCGCAACGCCATCCATTATAAAGCCGAAAAGGAAAAGCAACGCGAACTGGCCGACCCCGAACGCCATACACGGCGCATTTTGGAAAAGATGAAACAGGACTTGCGGCTGAAGGAGCTACCGGAAATCATTGAATGCATTGATAACTCCAATATCCAGGGCGAATACCCGGTGGCGGCGCTGATCGTGTTTAAAAATGGCCGGCCCGCAAAAAGCGAGTACCGGCACTTTAATATTAAGACCGTGGAAGGGCCCAACGATTTTGCCTCCATGGCTGAAGTCATTACACGGCGTTATACGCGACTTTTGGACGAAGACAAGCCCTTCCCTCAACTCCTCGTCGTTGATGGCGGAAAAGGCCAGTTAAGCGCCGCTGTGGAGGCCCTGGAGTCAATCGGTCTGTATGGTCGGATGGGGGTCATCGGGATAGCCAAAAAACTGGAGGAGATTTATTACCCGTACGATTCTTTGCCCATGTACCTCGACAAGAAATCGGAGACCCTGCGGGTTATTCAGCATATGCGCGATGAAGCGCACCGTTTTGGTATCACGCATCATCGGAAAAAACGGGAAAAAGGCACCTTGCGCACCGAGCTTACCGGCATACGGGGGGTTGGTGATGCGGTGGCCCGGAAGGCTCTAACGGCGCTGGGTTCGGTCGCCCGCATCCGCGCAGCCAGCCAGGAGGAACTGGCGGCCGTGGTCGGCAATAGCAAGGCCGGCCTTATCTTTGCATATTTTCATCCCAACGAAAACTAAGCATTCACCCTATGAAAGCACATTTGATCCTTGTAGCAGTAGTATTGAGCAGCCTGTTGGCCTGCCATCAAAAATCGGTTTCTACCTCCACGGTGACGCCTTCCGAACCGGCGCTACGGCCTATTGAGCAACCCGACCCGGCCCTCATCGCCGGGAATAACCAGTTTGCGCTGGAACTCTACCGCGAAATTTCCACGTTTGACCAGAATGTTTTTTTTAGTCCGTATAGTATTTCAACTGCACTGGCCATGACCTATGCCGGAGCCCGTGGCGAAACCGAAGCCCAGATGAGCAAGGTTTTACATTTTGACCGCGATCAACAGGCCTTTCATCCGAAAGTACGCGATTTGCTGGCCTACATCGAGGGACTTAACAACGGCGATTCGGTTGAGATGACCACCGCCCAGGCTGTTTTTGCACAGCGTGATTTTGACTTTCTCGATAGTTATATGGGCCTGATGAAGCAAAATTACAAGGCGGGGGTTCAATTGGTGGATTTCAAAAAGGAACTGGAGAAATCCCGTCTGTTAATCAATGATTGGGTGGCCAAAAAGACCAATGACCGCATTCAGAACCTCATTCCGCAAGGGATGATTAATCAGCTGGCCCGCATGGTGCTTGTGAATGCCGTTTATTTTAAAGGCTCCTGGTCGGCAGCTTTTGATGAAAAGCTAACGTCGGCCCACAGTTTCTTTTTACCCGACGGCAAAAGTCTGCAAGTGCCTTTTATGAAGAAAGACAATGCCGTGTTTAAGTACTATAGCGATGAAGATCTCCAGATTGCCGAGATTCCGTATGCCGACAGTTCGATGTCGCTGGTTATATTGCTCCCCGCCCGCCAGGTCTCGTTTAGTGCGTTTGAGCAGAAACTGACCTCCGCTCAGTATTCGGAATGGATGAAGGCCCTCAAACCGGAAATCATAAACCTGATGATACCGAAGTTTAAGACCACCTCCGAACTGGAGTTATCCGACGTACTAAAGAAAATGGGGATGCCGGAAGCCTTTAGCCTGCAGGCTGATTTTTCAGGTATGGACGGGAAAAAGGACCTGATGATCGATAAGGTCATCCATAAAGCCTTTGTGGATGTCAATGAAAAGGGAACCGAAGCCGCGGCTGCTACCGCGGTGGTGATACGTCAGAAAACCGCCATTGTTCGCCCTGGCTTCATTGCGAACCGTCCGTTTATTATGATCCTTAAAGAAAACAAGTACGATAACATCTTGTTCATGGGACGGATTAACAACCCCTCGGAAACCAAATAATACCATCTGCTTGTTGTCTGTGAAAAAATGGCTGATTATAGGGCTGCTGACCGGCGCTTTCTTCACCGCAGATGCGAGGACGGAACCTTTGTTGCCGGCCGGAAATGATTCCTTGCAGGCCCGAATGAGCTGGATGGAACTTGCGGCGGATGGGAGTTACGGTCGGATTATGCGTGATTTCCGACATCCGGAAGGACGGTTGGCGCCTGCTTTATTGCGCGATTTTCTGGTGATGGCGGAGCCCACCAGGCTACGCTTTGAACAAGGTGTTGCGTGCTCCGATAGCGGTCTTGTTTTCTGGTGGGAACTAATGGATATCGGGTTTCCATGCAGCGTCGATTCGCTGGTTTTGCTTACTCAGCACTACATGCGTGAAAAAGAGTACGCCACGGTCTTGCTGGGATCTCCAACCGAATGGGGGGTTGAATTCAATACCGGTTCGCGGGTGGTTCTTTTTCACTTACGTGAGATCGAACGCCATGAACGCCTAAGTACAGCACGCTTGTGTTTATCCATTCGCTTCCCGGGGAGCAATGCGCTGATAACGGTGAAAGAAATAATGAAAGCCTACCCGGCTCTGTTGATTAATGGGCTGCCGCTGTCGCTGACAAAGCTGCTCGACAAGGTGGCTTTTCGTCAGATATCCTATGGTGGAAGCTGGGATCGCTATTACATCTGGAGTCTCTCGGTACCCGCGGAGGCCATGGCAGATCCGGCCGGTTTTCGGCTACGCATCATTAAAATTATCCGGGATTACGGATACGTCTTCCAGAACCAGGTGGAGGGCAGCGATGTGTTTCGTCTGGTGCGTACCGATAACACCAGCCTTCTTCGTCTCCGAAGTGACGAAGAAGGCGGTCTTACACTGGTTTTTCAGGCGATTGCCTGAGTTATTGTTTCAGAAATTTCTGGATAAAGGTATCGTTGCCCGATACTGATTTCAACAGGTACACGCCCTGGGCCAGGTTCGAAACATTGAGTTGATTGAATTGTTCGGCGCTGATTTCGAGTAGAATCCGTCCGGTCAGGTCGCAGAGGCTGATTTGTGTTCCAGGGGCTGGTGCTTCCGGGAAACCGATCATCAGCCGGTCGGAACAGGGGTTGGGGGCCAGGGTGCAGAACGCCGGCGTGTCATGTTCGGCCACGGAAACCGTAACTGAAGCGGCACCGTCAACAACCCAATTGTTGGGGTCAACTTTCAGCAAACTTATGGTTTTGTTCATCGGGATTTTGAAGCTCACCACCGGGGCGTCTTGTTGCCAACGAATCGTGGTGTCCCCTCCGCTGTAAATCAGTCTTAGTTCCATCAACATATTGAAGAAGGGGGTAATTGACGTTGAGGTGGTTTGGGTGGCGGTTACATGTACGGTATCGTTTTCCTGACGCCATACAATCTGGTAGGTGGGATAGCCTTCGCCGTAATACCATTGGTTGAAGAAGTTGGTAAAACTTTTTCCGGAGACATCCTCGCAGACCTGTCGGAAATCATCGCCGGTGGCGGTACCGTCGCCGTAGATGGTCTGGAAATCCCGCAGGGTTTTAAAAAACAGGCTGTCGTTTTGCATTTCAAAGCGGATCATGTGGATGATAGCGGAGCCTTTATCGTACGACAGGCGGCCGTCGAAAATTCGGTTTTCGTCGTTCAGGCCGGAAGCCGGAACAAAAACACTACCGTCGGGTTGGCTTTTCACGTTGCTGTGCACATCAGCCATGTGGGCCTGGGCTTCGGTGTGGCTAATGAGGGCGTCGGCCGCCAGGTACTCGGCGTAAGAGGCGAAGCCTTCGTTAACCCAGATATCCTGCCAGGAGGCGCAGGTGACATTATCGCCGAACCATTGATGGGCAAGCTCATGGCAGATCAGGTAAAATTCAAAGAAACCCAGGGTGGTCATGGTTTGGTGCTCCATGCCGCCGCCCATAGGGGCCATGCAATGGCCGTATTTTTCGTTCATGAAAGGGTAGAGGCCGAATTGCTGCGAATACAGTTCAATAAAATCATCGGTCAGGTCGATTTCGTCTTGAAAATTGGGCAAACAGGCCGGATTGTCATAAACATAGTTTTGAATGAGCAGGGAATCGCTGGTACCGGCGGGGTGGGCCCAGATGTTATATTCTACATATTCCGCCACAGAGACGGAGATCAGGTAGTAATCGATGTTGTTTCTGCTTTTCCATTCGTAGCGTGTTTTTCCGTTACCAAGGTTCACCGTATTTACCAACATGCCGTTGGATCCGGCTTTATTGGTGCTGCTGGTGGTGATGAATACCCAGCTGGAATCGGCTTTATCGGTAAGTACCTGTTTGCAGGGCCACCACTGATTGGCGTTAAATGGCTCGGAGAGGGTCCAGGTGGCCTGGTTTCCCCAGCTTGGGCTGCTATCGCTGGTGATGCCGGAAAAGAATCCGCTGCTAGAGGGCGTACCGTGGTAATAGACCCGGGTGCTTACGGTGGTTCCTGCGGCCAGGGGCGAGGGGAGGAGGATGTAAATATGATCGTTCTGGTGAACGAACGTCCGTTCGGTTCCGTTAACAAATACAGAATCGACCGACAGGCCGTTGATCAGTTCCAAGGCGAAAGTATCGAGCGGAGCGGTAACGCTGGCCTGCACCAGCACATTTCCTGCAATATAGGTGCTGTTGTTTTCCAGGGCAATGTCGAGGAAGTAAAAGCGAACGTCGTAATCGTTCATCTGTGCACTCTGTTTGTATCCCGAAAAGGAAAGTTTTTTCCACGCATCGGGACCTTCGTTGAAACGTGAGGACTCAGGCTGCAGGGTTTGAGCGCCGGCGCTGAACAGTGCGCAGATCAGGAAGGAGAGGAGGATGATTTTTCGCATAGGGGCTGTAAAAGTGTGTGAATGAATGTAGAGAACCGCTCTAAATTTTGTAATTTTGCAAACATACAAAAATATCGAATAAACGCTTGCGTTTAAAAGTGTTTAACCAAATGTTATGAGTTCAAGCTATAGCTCGCTGATCGGCAAACTGGAGGAGTTTATCCGGAAATACTATAAAAACCGGATGTTGCAGGGCTTGCTGTACACGATTACGGCCTTGCTTAGCTTTTATCTGCTGGCAACGGTATTGGAATACCTGGCGTGGTTTTCGAGCGGTGTACGCACGGTTTTATTTTGGTCGTACATCATCATCAACACGTTTATTCTGTTTCGCTTTGTGGGTATTCCCTTGCTTTCGCTGATGCGGATGGGGAAGCGTTTGAGCTATACCCAGGCCGCCGCTATTATTGGGACGCATTTTGGCGAGGTCAGGGATACCCTGACCAACGTGCTTCAACTGCAACGGATATCCGCGGAAACCGATGGGGCAAGCGCCTTGCTGGAAGCGGCCATCGATCAGAAAATCCGAAAAATCAGCCCGGTGCCTTTCACCCGCGCCATTGATTTTCGCAGTAATCGCAAATACCTGAAGTACGCATTGCCGCCGGTTTTTGTGTTAATTATTTTGCTGCTTACCGCTCCCAATGTTATTACCGGCCCCTCAAAACGCCTGGTCGATTTTAGTTCGGTGTACGAACGCCCCGCTCCGTTTACATTTGAAATCCTGAACGCCTCCCTTGATGCCGTGCAACAGGAAGATTATCAGCTCGATGTAAAATTAAATGGCGAGGAAGTTCCCGCCGAAGTTACAATTGTAATCAATGATTACAAGTATAAATTAGAAAGGGAAAACACCGCCCTTTTTCATTATTTGTTTAAGAATCCGCAGCAAAATATTGACTTTTTTTTCGAAGCAGAGGGCTTTAAATCACAATTGTATACATTGCGGGTGGTGGCCCGGCCCCAGGTACTCAACTTTGAAATGTTGCTTCATTACCCGGCTTATCTGCAAAAGAAGGATGAGGTATTGCAGAATTCCGGCGATATTATCGTGCCCGAAGGCACCCAGGTCAACTGGCGTTTGAAAACGCGTGATACCCGTTGGGTGCAGTTCCGATTTCCTGGGAAAACCGCGGAACTCACACCCCTGGCGGGAGGCTTGTTTTCTTACACTATGGTGTGCCGCCAGTCGATGAATTATTCCGTGAAAACGAAAAACGATCATTTCGCGAACCGCGATTCTATGCAGTATATGATCAGCGTGATGGCCGATCAGTACCCCGGCATTACCGTGGAACAGTTTAAGGATTCGGTGTACGACAAGCGGCTTTATTTTTCGGGGGATATCCACGATGATTACGGAGTCAGCGCATTGCAGTTTAAGTATATTTTGCGAAAATCAGGCGAAGAGAACGATGCCGGGGACACGGCCGGTATTCGTAGTGTTCCCTTCCAGCCCGGTCTTACACAGCAAACCTTCTATTACTTTTTAGACCTTGGTGAACTCGGGCTGTCGGCGGGGGATGAGGTCGAATATTTTTTCGAGGTTTGGGATAATGACGGGGTCAACGGGCACAAATCCACCCGCTCGCAGCACCGGGTGTTTAAGGCGCCAACGGCGGACGAACTGGAGGCGCAGACCGAGCGCTCCAACGAGCAAATCCGGCAAGATATGGAGGAGGCTATTCGCCAGGCGCAGCAATTGCAGCGCGAAATCGACAAGGTAGACCGAAAACTTACGGAGAAAAAAACCCTGAGTTACCAGGAAAAAAAGCAGATTCAGGGCTTGATGGACAAGCAGCAGGAACTGCAGCAACAGATCGATCAGTTAAAGCTGGAAAATCAGCAAAATAATATTCGCGAACAGGAGTACAAGCAAGTGGATCCGGAAATCCTGGAAAAGCAAAAACAGTTGGAAAAACTCTTTGACGAAATCATGACCGATGAAATGAAGGAGTTGTTTAGGAAGTTGCAGGAAATGATGGATAAACTGAACAAAGACGATGTGAAGAAGGCGTTGGATCAGATGAAGCTGACCAACGAAGACATTAAAAAAGAGTTGGATCGCAACCTGGAGTTGTTTAAGCAATTGGAAGTTGATAAAAAGCTGCAGGACAACATCGATAAACTTGATCAATTGCACGAAGAGCAAAAGAAGCTGGCCGATGAATCGCGCAATAGCAAGACGGAATCGAAGAACATCAAAGAAAAGCAGGATGCCTTGAACAAGCAGTTCGACGAACTTCGCAAAGAGATGGATACCCTTCAGCAGAAAAACAGTGCGCTGGAAAATCCACAGAAAATGCCGGATACGGATGAGCAGGAACAGCAAATACAGCAACAGATGCAGCAGAGCAGCGAGCAGTTGCAGGATGGAAAGAAATCCAATGCCTCCAAATCGCAGGAAAGTGCCGCAGAGCAAATGAAGCAGCTCTCCGAAAACTTGAAGAAAATGCAGCAGGACATGGAGATGGAACAACAAGCGGAAGACATCCAGGCCTTGCGGCAGATCCTGGAAAACCTCGTCAGGGTTTCTTTTTCGCAGGAAGACCTGATGAATGAGCTGAAGAACACCTCTGTATCGGATCCGCGCTACGTGCGTATGATGGCGCAGCAAAAAGACATCAAAGATCATGTTTCCATGATCGGGGATTCCCTGTACGCGCTGAGTCGCCGGCAACCCATGATAGAATCGTATGTGAACCGCGAGATGAGCGACATCCGAACCAACCTGGACAGAACCCTGGAATCGCTGCACAATCGGACTTCGCCGGCAACGGCCACCTATCAACAGTACGTTATGACGTCGGTGAATGACCTGGCGCTGATGTTGGCCGAGATTCTTCAGCAAATGCAGGAGCAAATGCAACAATCACAGCAAAACAAAAGCAATTGTAAATCAGGGCAGTGCCAAAAGCCCGGATCTTCGAAGCCCAGCGCCAGTAGTATGCGCAAATTGCAGGACCAGCTGAACAAACAAATGCAGCAGCTCAAAGAGCAAATGGAGGGGAAAAACCCGGGCAAAACGGGACAGGGACAGCAAAGCATGAGCGAACAACTGGCCCGGCTGGCAGCGCAGCAGGAAGCTTTGCGACAAATGCTGCAGGAATATGGCGAAGAAGATAAGCGCGGCGGTGGAAAAAACAGCAAGGAAATTTCCGATATGATGAAAGACATGGAAAAAACCGAGCAGGATTTAGTGAACAAAATGATTTCCAATGAAACGCTAAAGCGGCAGCAGGATATTTTAACACGTCTGCTGGAGTCGGAGAAAGCCGAGAAAGAGAGAGAGTTAGATGAAAAACGTGCCTCTGATGAAGCAAAAAATTATGATTATAGTAACCCTGGCGAGTTTTTTAAGTATAAGAAGCAGAAACAGGACGGAAAAGAGCTTTTAAAAACCGTACCGCCCGCCCTGAATTCTTTTTATAAACAAAAAGTGAACGAGTATTTTTATAATTTTGTTGAGTAAGCGCTTTGCACATGAAAAAACGTAGCCTGCAACTGAAGTCTGTACCTTCTGAAATTCACCGTCTGGAAAAATTTACTGAAGAGTTGTGTGATGAATATAATATTAACAACAGCTATTTCGGTAATATCCTGGTGGCCCTTACTGAAGCGTTTGAAAATGCAATGATACACGGAAATGGCTCGGTGGCCTCAAGGCCGATTCGGGTCAGTTTCGAGTCGCGTCCGAAAGGTTTTTTATTTGAAGTACACGACGAAGGCAAGGGTTTTGACGTCTCCAACATTCCGGACGCAACGGATGTGGAAGGAAATCCGGAAGGCAAAGGGACCGGCTTGTTTTTAATCCGTTCCCTGGCCGATGAGGTGAGTTTTTCAGATCATGGGCGCTGCATTCGCATTTTATTTTCCATCGCCAGTATCAATCAGCAAATGGCCGTTGGGCGCCGCAAATTACTCAACGATTTTATTACGGCGGGCAAAACCGAAAAAACTAAAAAGGCCTGACCTTATGGCGTTAACGGTTCCGGTATATTTCCATTACCACCTTGTGAATTTTCGCCTGCCGGATAGTTCAGACGTGAAGCTTGTACTATGGAAATTATTTAAACAGGAATCCAAAAATCTGCAGCGGCTCGACTTTATTTTGAGCTCCGATGCCTATTTACTGGAACTTAATCAGGCTTATCTGCAGCACGATTATTTTACCGATGTTATCACCTTTGATTATTCCGACCAGTCCTTGTCTGACAAGGAGCGGGCCGTTATCGGCGAAGTGTACATCAGCCTCGATCGCGTTCGGGAAAACGCGAAGGATTACGGTGTTACGGCCGGCCGCGAACTGCGCCGGGTGATCCTGCACGGAGCCTTGCACCTGTGTGGGTACAACGACAGCAACAAGGCGCAAAAAGCCGAAATGACAGCCAAAGAGGATTATTATCTATCTTTGTTCTGAATATAATCATCCGTTTATGCTGAATGAAAAAGGGCAGGGGAAGAAATTCTCCCTGCTGGTGCTCATTATCCTGTTGCTGGTGATCTGGACGGTTCGTCTGCTGGTGCCCGCCACAGGAACCCTTACCTGGGATGTTTTTGGTTATTATCTCTGCCTTCCGGCGAAGTTTGTGCACGATGATGTCTGGCTCGATAATATCGGCTGGGTGCAGCAGGTCATGCAACAATACGAGATGCCCGGAACCCTCTACCAGGCCTACGTAGGACCGAACGGAACCTGGATGTACTGGTTTCTTTTTGGTATGGGTATTATGTATTTTCCCTTCTTCCTGATTGGGCATGTTTGGGCGCAACTCGGGGGCTATCCCGCGGATGGTTTTTCGATGCCTTACCAATATGCGATCGCCTACGGATCCGTCGTATACGCCTCGGCGGGTCTGTTTTTTCTCTGGAAAGTATTGCGTACGTTTTTTCGCGACGAGCTGGTGGCGCTTGTATTGGCGATCGTGGGCATAGGAACCAATTACTTGTATTTTACCTCGATCGGCGGAGCAGCCACGGCCAATTACTTGTTTACTTTGGTGGCTGCATTGGTTTGGTTTACAATACGTTGGCACGAACAGCCCCGGCTCTGGTCCGCCCTGTTGATAGGGGCCATCTGTGCCTTGATTGCCTTGATCAAACCCAGCGAAATTTTCTGTGTGCTGATCCCGCTTTTATGGCCGGTCAAGGGAAGCTTTAAAGAAAAATGGAGACTTGTGGGTCGGCATTATGGGCATGTTGTGGCGCTTATGCTGGCGGCTTTGATAGTCCTTTTTCCTCAACTTTGGTACTGGAAAAATGAAGCCGGTTCCTGGATTTTCGATAGCTATAACAATCCCGGTATAGGGCTCGATCTGACCCATCCGCACATCGTGGATATTCTCTTTAGTTTCCGCAAAGGCTGGTTGATTTACACGCCCCTGGTGGCCACCGGAATGCTGGGTTTTATCATGATGTATCGCAAACGCAGGGATCTTTTCTGGCCGCTATTTTCCTATTTTTTGATCAGTTTTTACATTATCGCTTCCTGGACCGAATGGTGGTACGGCGGTGGCTTTAGCTGCCGGCCGGGTATTGTGCTGTATGTCCCGCTCGCCGTGGCGATGGGCTACTTTTTCGAATTCGTGTTCGCTAAAAAGTGGCGGAAGGTGAGCGCCCTCTTGCTGGTGTTCTTTCTTGTGGTTCTCAACCTCTTTCAAACCTGGCAATACCAGCATTATATACTGCACAGCGACCGAATGACGATGAAGTACTACTTTCGGGTTTTTGGGCGAACCTCCCTTGATCCGGAGGCTGAGGCGGACCTTTTGGTAGAGCGTTCCGTTTTGTGGCTGGATGAGTTTAAGCACCCCGAGCGTTACCAATGTCGCAACATCGGTTTATATGATTTTGAAGATGTGATGTACCCCGGATTCGATAAATATTATTCGAAAGATACCGCGCATACCCCGTATTTTAGTCTGCGGATGAATGAAGAATTGGAATTTTCACCGGCTCTTAAAACTACCTTTGGGGGTATCACTACGAAGGATCACGCCTGGCTTAAAGCCAGTGTTTGGATCTATTTTCCCGATACGGTTCGTTCTGAAACGCCCTTGCTGGTGATCAGCACTCTTCATGAAGGCGGAAATTATAAATACAGGACCTATGATGTCACCGACAAAACCCCGGGGGTCTGGCATAAAATTGAATATTTTTATCAAACCCCAGCGGTTCGAAGCCGGGAGGATGAGATCGTGATTTACGTTTGGAATCGCTCAAAAATGACGTTTTACATGGATGATTTGCGGGTGGATGCCTTTACTTTAATGGAATAGTTCCACGTGGAACAATGAGTATGCAAAAGCAGTATGATATTATCGTTATAGGAGGCGGTCACGCCGGATGTGAAGCGGCAGCGGCAGCGGCTACTATGGGCTCTTCGGTGCTGCTGGTAACACTCAACATGAACCAGTTTGGTCAGATGTCGTGCAACCCCTCGATGGGCGGCATTGCCAAGGGCCAAATAGTCCGGGAAATCGATGCCCTGGGCGGATTAAGCGGCATTGTGACCGACCGAAGTATGATACAGTTCCGTATGCTGAACCGGTCTAAAGGACCGGCCATGTGGAGCCCGCGTGCCCAAAACGACCGCGTTCGCTTTAGTATGGAATGGCGACGGCTGCTCGAAGCAAATCCCAACATAGATTTTATGCAGGATAGGGTGGATGAGCTGGTGATTAAGGGCGGACAGTTGCGGGGCATTCGCACACGGATGGGTAGGGAAGTGAACAGTAAGGCGGTTATTTTAACTTCGGGGACCTTTTTAAACGGTCTGATCCATATTGGGGAAGTGAAGTTTGAAGGGGGCCGTATGGGGGATTTTTCGGCCCCCAATTTAACGGCAAATCTTCAAAAATTAGGCTTTACCTATGATCGAATGAAGACGGGAACGCCCGTTCGGGTGGATGGTCGTTCCATCGATTTCTCCAAACTTATCGAACAAAAAGCCGATGAGGAAGGAGGTCGTTTTTCGTTTCTGGAGGCCGGTGAAAGGCTTCCGGAACGGAGTTGCTGGCTGGCCTATACCAGCGAAAAAGTGCATGATATTTTGCGAAAAGGCTTTGCGTTTTCACCCATGTTTCAGGGGCGAATTCAGGGCGTTGGTCCGCGGTATTGCCCCTCCATTGAAGATAAGATTGAACGATTTTCCCAGCGCGATCGTCATCAATTATTTGTCGAACCCGAAGGACTCGACACGGTAGAATACTACATCAACGGCTTCTCTTCCTCCTTGCCTGAGCAAATTCAGGAAGAGGCCCTTCGAAGCGTGGAGGGCTTCGAAAAGGCCCGTATTTTCAGGCCGGGTTATGCCATCGAATATGATTATTTTCCGCCCGATCAAATTAAAAATAACCTCGAAACCAAACTCGTGGAGAACCTTTTCTTCGCGGGCCAGATCAACGGGACAACGGGCTATGAGGAAGCCGCCGGACAGGGCTTGATGGCGGGCATTAATGCTCACCTGAAAGTGAATAATAAGCCACCTTTTGTGTTGAAACGCAGCGAGGCCTATATCGGTGTTTTAATTGACGACCTGATCACCAAAGAGGTAAATGAACCGTATCGTATGTTCACCTCCCGGGCCGAATATCGAATATTGTTGCGTCAGGATAATGCCGATTTACGCCTTACCAAAAAAGGCTACGAACTGGGTTTGGCGAGTGAGCAACGCTTACATGTTAGCACAGAGAAGTACGAGGCTGTCGAAAAAATTACGCAGCTATTGACAAGCAGTATGATTCAGGCGGATGAAATAAATCCCTTTTTGGAGGCCAGAGATACCCCGGGTGTGGCGCATAAAACACGTTTGGAAAATATTTTGCTGCGACCGCAGGTGGGCCTGAACGATTTGATTGCTTTTCTGCCTGGTTTACAAACAGATTTAAGCCAAATCCCGGGCGTAAATCAGGAGGTTATCGCGGAAGCGGAAATCCAGCTCAAGTACAGGAGCTATATTGAAAAGGAAAAGGAAATTGCAGATAAGCTGGAGCGCCTGGAAGACATAGTGTTACAGGAAAATTTTGCCTATCATTCCCTGCAGTCGCTCTCCCTGGAAGCCCGCGAAAAACTCAGCCGGATCCGGCCGCGAACCATTGGTCAGGCGAGCCGGATTGCAGGCGTGAGCCCCTCGGATATTTCTGTTTTACTGGTGCATCTCGGACGCTAAAGTTTCACGTGGAACATATAAAAAAATGGAAAAAACAGATCATTGCCCCCTTTGTAACGAAACACGATTTTCGACTTTCATGGAAGTTCCAGACTACTTCCTGAGCGGAGAAGTTTTTACCCTCAGCAAGTGTTTAGCCTGTGGAATGATATTTACCAATCCGCGCCCCGAACCCGAAAACCTGGGCGCCTATTATAAGTCGGAGGATTATGTTTCTCATTCCAACACAAAACGTGGACTTATCTTCAGAATCTATCACCTGGTTCGAAAATACAATTTTTCACAAAAGTTTAAGTTGATTTCTCACCTGAGCCGGGGAAATAAAATTCTGGATGTGGGTTGCGCCACCGGCGGCTTTTTATCCTACTTTAAAAAAAGAGGGTGGGACGGAACCGGCATTGAACCCGATGCCCAGGCCAGAAAAATGGCTGTCGAGAAAGAAGGCTTGTCGGTTTTCGATGAAAAAGAACTGACGACCCTTCTCCCCCAAAGTTTTGATGTTATCACCCTCTGGCACGTTCTCGAGCATGTCCCTTATCCGGTGGAGCGACTTCGCGTACTGAACAGTTTATTAAAAGATGATGGTTTGCTGGTGGTGGCCATTCCAAATCCCGCTTCTTATGATGCGACCCATTACGGAAAATTTTGGGCCGGGTATGATGTGCCCAGGCATCTATTACATTTTGAACAAAAAGTCGCCACTTCGTTTTTTACAAATGTAAATTTTGAACTTGTCGGTATTCGTCCGATGAAATTCGATGCGTATTATATCAGCCTGATGAGCGAAAAATACAAAACCGGAAAAATGTCTTACCTCAAAGCCTTAAAAATTGGGTGGACGTCGAACCGTTATGCGAAAAGGCACGAAAACAATTTTTCGAGCCTGATTTACCTCCTTCGAAAGAAAAAGACCGATTTTTAAGCGATTTAACGCGAAAAAGCCCTTTTGCGGAATGTTGGGTCGTTTTTTTTGAGAAGTTGCGGCAAATCGCATCTTAAAAAGCCGATTTTCGGACCGTTTTGAAAATTTTTTTGAAAATCCGAAAAATTCTGTCAGCCGCCTGAATCTTTCTTCCGCCTTTTTTCTTCTTTTTGAAACGAACGAAGGGTCGGCTTCGCTTGAGCTTATTTTGTTCATCCCCGAAAATTGACCCAAAAAATTAATACATTTGAGTTACTATTTCTGAGGGAAGCATGAACATGAAATTATTTTTCAAAAACAAAGCCCTGCTCTTTTTAATCTTTGCTGCTCTTTTTATTGTAGCGGCCATTTTTTTAAACAAAAGCTATCTCATCAAACAAAACGATCATGAATTTCAAACCCGAAAATTTCAGGATCGATTACTAGAAAAAGAAAGTCAACTCCAGGAAATGCTGGCGCAAGCGCGCCGCATTTTTGAATCGGGTGGCCGCAAGGCACTTTTTGCCGGCGATGCTTTTGACAGTCGTGCCGAATCCGGACTCTTCCTTTTTATCTATGCGAATAACAATCTGGAGTATTGGTCCGACGAAAATGTACCGGTTTCCCAACTTAACGACTCTACTTTTCGCAAACAAGCGCTCATAAAACTCGAAAACGGATGGTACCGGCAGCTGAGGGTTTACAATCCTCCTGTCGAGTACATAGGTTTAATTGAACTTAAAAATGAGTACCGCTTCGAAAATGACTACCTGGTCAATGCTTTTCAATGCGATTTCGACCTGCAGGGTGATCATAAAATTGTTCGGCAGCCAGGAGCCTACAATATTCATTCGGCCGAAAATCAACACTTGTTTTCCATCCTCTATGATCAGGAACCCACTACGAATGCGCTTCAATCCAATGTGCTTTTCATTATTTATTTTATCGGGCTCCTCTTTTTTATCGCCTCCTTATTTCACCTACATCGACGGCTCTTTCTGGTGTACAAGAATACCTGGCTGTTTGTGGGTGGATTTATTTTGGATGTGCTGATCCTGCGATTCTTTATGTTTGTCTATAAGGTGCCTG
This sequence comes from uncultured Bacteroidales bacterium, assembly GCA_964585485.1. Taxonomy (GTDB): domain Bacteria; phylum Bacteroidota; class Bacteroidia; order Bacteroidales; family CAIWKO01; genus CALGYY01. The sequence continues at coordinate 32,529 of CAZPDS010000001.1, read as the reverse complement.
CTTTTCTGCACCATTCCTTACTTTTTAGCCCGCTAAACTATGCTTCGAGCGAACTTTTACCCTCTTTTGGCGACTTGATGGTGAATGTTTTGCTGCTGTTGATTCTCTCCTGGGTTTTCTATAAGTACTTCCGCTTTACACCCGGCGCATACAAAGGGATCAAAAGACCCTGGAACGGGCTTATCGTGGCGGTACTCGTTTTTACACAGGGCCTCTTTTTCGTTTTTTCCTTTCGTACGATCCGTAGTATGGTGCTGGATTCGGTGATTCCTTATACCGTTAATAATGTCTTTAATTTAAATTATTACAGCCTTTTAGGTTTTATAATCATGGCCGCGTTGGTGCTGGCGCTTGTGCTGGTAACGATTCGTTTAATTAGCATAATGGCCAGCCTTTCAACCACTAAGCCTGACTTTTTCGTCCCCGCGGCCGCCGCTATGCTCTTGTTTTATTTCTTCCAACGTCAACAAAATCCGGAAGATATAATAGTGACATTAAGCTATTTGGTATTTATGTTTGTGTTTTGGTATTTCCGTGAAAGGGGACGATACCGTTTTCTGTTTTCTCGATTGCTGTTTAGTATCATTTTCTTTTCGGCACTTTGTACGTTCGTGTTAAACGATAGCAACGACTTCAAAGAACAAGAGAAGCGAAAATCCCTGGCGCAGAAATTATCGGCCAGCCAGGATCCGGTGGCTGAATACTTGTTCAAAAAAATTGTAAAGGACATTTATTTCGACCCGCAACTTCAGACCTTAATTCAGCAATACGAGAACAGCGATGCCGGGGTCGTCGACTACATCCTGCGAACCTACTTCCGCGGTTACTGGGATAAGTATCAGGTTCAGATAACCTTATGTGATCAGTCCGACAGCCTTTTTATTCGCCCCGCCCTCTTAAATATTAGTTGCGGCGATTACTTTCAGGATATTCAGCGCAATTATGGGCGTGAAACCTCTTGTCCCTCCCTGTTTATGCTCAACTATGGTACCGGCGGCAATAGTTATTTAAGTATGCTGGACTTTCCCAGGGATTCTGCGCGAACCCTGACCGCTTTTATAGAGCTCTATTCCAAGTTTATTCCCAAGGGTTTAGGCTATCCTGAGCTCCTGATTGATAAAAAGATCTTTTTAAATACCGACCTGTCGGAATATTCCTATGCGCGTTATCGCAACGGCGCTCTGGTCGATGGTTACGGAAAGTTCTATTACAGCATGAACCAAGAGCCGGACGACACGGCCTGCGGAAATCTGGGCTTTTATTCCAAGGCCGGATACAATCACCTCTTTTATCGTGATAATAGGCTTAATAACATTATAATCAGCAAGAAAGAAGAGAGTCTACTCGACCGTGTTGCCCCTTTTTCCCTACTGTTTCTGTTTTTTGCCCTTTTCATACTTCTTTTCTTTCTTGTGGTTCGCTTTCCGTTTAAAATCAGTCAGTTACGCTTGAACTTTAAAAACAGACTGCAACTTTCTATGATTGCTATCATATTGATATCCTTTGTTTTGATTGGAATATCAATGAATTATTACATTCGGAATTTGAATGAGAATAAGAATAGTGATAATCTCAGCGAGAAGGCCTTATCTATACAAATTGAGCTTCAATCGAAACTGGCGGATTACGATACCATTAGTCCGGAAGTGGAGAATATGCTGGCCCTGTGGCTGGTTAAGTTTTCAAATGTTTTTTTTACCGATATAAATCTCTACGACCTGAGCGGTAAGCTGGTTTCTACCTCCAGACCGCAGATTTTTCAGGAAGGCTTACTCTCGCCCTGTATGAATCCTAAGGCCTATAAGGAATTAAATTTCAACAAGAAAACCATCTTTATTCAGCAGGAGCGTATCGGGGGGTTGGAATATTATTCGGCTTACCTTCCATTTTACACCAACGATAATCAGTTAAGGGCCTATCTGAACCTGCCGTATTTTGCACGTGAAAATGAACTGAAGCAAGAATTGTCGCTCTTCATGATGACCTTCATCAATATTTATGTTTTTCTGATTGCCATTGCCATTGTTATCGCCTTGATAATCGCGGGCCGCATGACCCGGCCACTGAATGTGATACGGGCCAAAATCGGCCGGGTGCGTCTGGGGGGACGTAACGAAAAAATTGAATGGAGCCGTCAGGATGATGAAATCAGCAACCTGGTGATGGAATACAACCGCATGATAGATGAATTGGCCTTAAGTGCTGAATTGCTCGCTAAATCGGAACGGGAAAGCGCCTGGAGGGAAATGGCCAAGCAGGTAGCTCATGAAATCAAGAATCCGCTAACACCGATGAAACTGAGTGTTCAATACCTCGAAAAAGCCTGGAAGGAAAACAGTCCGGGCTGGGAAGAGAAGTTGCAGCGTTTTTCACGCACACTGATTGAGCAAATTGATTCCTTATCGGCCATTGCAACCGCCTTTTCGGATTTTGCAAAAATGCCAAAATCGGAACTTCAACGCATTGATCTGGTGGCTTGTATTCACACTGCCATTACCACTTTTTCGGGATCGGCAACACCGATCGTTTTCAGCGACGCACATGAAAACGGCGTTTTTGTTCTCGCGGATAATAAACAGATGATCAGGGTGATGGTCAACCTTCTGACCAATTCGGTGCAAGCCATTGATGGAGATCCGAAGGGTCGGATAGAGGTGAGCGTTCGCGCCGATGCAGGCTGGGTGCGGGTGTGCGTTACCGACAACGGACCGGGCATTCCGGAGGTTCAAAAATCACGCATTTTCGTCCCCAATTTTTCCACCAAATCGGAGGGTATGGGCCTGGGTCTGGCCATGGTAAAAAACATTATTGAAGGCCATGGCGGACACATCTGGTTTGTTTCACGCGAAAGCGAAGGCGCTATGTTTTGTTTTGAGTTGCCGCAAGCCCCCGAACTGCCTGAGGAAACAGCTTAAATAACCGGCGCAAACTGCCGCAGGAAGCGGACATCATTCTCTGAAAACCAGCGGAGATCTTTAACCTGGTACTTGAGATTGGTAATACGTTCTACGCCCATTCCAAAGGCAAATCCGGTATACTCTTTACTGTCTATACCACAGTTTTCCAGCACATTGGGGTCTACCATTCCACAGCCAAGGATTTCGACCCAGCCTGTTTTTTTACACATGGAACAGCCGGATCCGCCACAGATTTTACACGAAATATCCATTTCGGCCGAGGGCTCGGTGAAGGGGAAATAGGAGGGCCGCAAGCGTATGCTGGTATCCTGACCAAACATCTCCTGGGCAAAATACAGCAAGGTTTGCTTGAGATCAGCAAACGAAACATTGCGGTCAATGTACAAGCCTTCAATTTGATGGAAGAAGCAATGTGCACGCGACGAAATCGCTTCGTTACGGTAAACCCGTCCGGGTGCTATTATCCGAATCGGGGGCTGATTGTTTTCCATGATGCGGACCTGAACCGACGAGGTATGTGTACGGAGCGCTATATCAGGATTTTGCTCTATGAAAAAGGTGTCCTGCATATCCCGCGCCGGATGTTCCGGTGGAAAATTCAATGCCGAGAAATTATGGAAATCATCTTCAATTTCAGGACCTTCGGCTACAGTGTAGCCAATATTCGAAAAAAGACGGATGATTTCGCTGCGAACCAGTGAAATTGGATGGCGGGTTCCGGCCGGCTGGTGCAGGCAAGGAAGGCTGAGGTCGATCTGATCATTCTTTTCCGTGGGCTGCGCTTGCATGCTTTCGCGGAAGTGATCCAGTCGCTCCTGTACCGTGTTTTTGAGTTCATTGAGCAGGCGCCCAACTTCCTTTTTTTGTTCCGGAGCCACATTCTTAAATTCAGCGAAAAGCGACGTGAGACTGCCGTTTTTCCCCAATAATTTGATCCGAAACTGCTCCAACTCGGCGGCCGTGCTGGCCGTAAAGGCTTTTACCTCGGCACCGATCCGTTCAATCTGTTCTTTCATAGGCGTATAAAGAAGCTACTCGGTAATTTCGCTAATGCTGAAAATAACCTCCGTTTTGGGGTGACCATCCGAACGCGTGGCCACGGCGGCAATTTTGTCAATAACCTCCAGTCCTTCCGTTACTTCACCAAAAACGGTGTAGGCGCCATCAAGATGTGGAGTACCCCCGATGGTCTTATAGACCTCGCGTTGTTGCGGGGTCAGCGAATGACCCGTACGTTTCTGAATTTCATCCAGTTCCTTGTCAGTAAACACCCGGCCCTGAACAATGTAGAACTGACTGCCCGAAGATGCTTTTTCCGGATTTACATTGTCCGGCATGCGGGCTCCAGCCAACGCGCCTTTCACATGAAAATGCTCGTCAATAAATTCCGCCGGTACAGTGTGCCCCGGATCTTCCTTGCCCTCACTGTTCCAACCACCCTGGATCATAAACTGGTTAATCACACGGTGAAAATTCGAGTTGTTGTACCAGCCCGATTGAACCATCGTTACAAAGTTATCCCGATGCAGGGGGGTGTCGTTGTACAACTTTAACTTAATATTACCCATACTTGTGGTAATCAAAAACATACGTTCAGGTTTTCCGTCAATAATTTGTGCACTCACGGTGGTAAAAGTTAAAATGAAAATTCCGAAAATTGCGCAGATCTTTTTTTTCATAACAAATTCTTTTAATATATTTGCTAACTTTTAAAACCTTTTTGTATTAAAGGCGTAAAATGTTCAAATTTTACACAAAGATAAATAAAACCCGTGTTATGAAATCATTCTTGCGTAATTGTCTGCCCGTAATCCTCATCGCCGGCCTTGTTGCCGTGATGTTACTTCCGGCCTGTAAAAAGGAAAATACGGAAATCCCTTGTGTGATTACCGTTAAATATCAATCTGACACCAACCGGGTGGTTCCGGCCGCGGACGTGGTGATTGGCGGACAATACGAAGATATCCGTATTGAAGGAAAAACAGATGATGCGGGGATGTTTAAAGCCGCTTTTAAGCTGGAAGCCATTCTTAAAGTCGACGCCGTCAAAGATACCAATACCGGCACCGGCCCCATCGAAGATGCACTTACCGGTCAGGCCACCGTGCGCCTGGTGCCCGGCGAGACCACCTATAAAACAGTCTTTATCAACTAAAGAATATGAAACCGGCGAAAGCCGGTTTTTTTATTTCGTTCCGTTCATGCGATTGTTGAAGCACTGCCGGCAGAGCGGTTCATAACTGTCGGTTTCACCCAGCAATACCAGCTTGTCGTTGGCGATTTTCCGGTAGGAATAATGGGCCTGACCGCCGCATCCAAGGCAGATTGCGTGAACTTTGGTAACGTATTCGGCCATTGCCATCAATTGCGGCATGGGGCCAAAGGGCTTCCCAAGATAATCCATGTCGAGACCCGCCACGATCACCCGGATTCCGCGGGCGGCCAGTTCGTTGCAAACCGCTGGCAGTTCCGCATCAAAGAACTGCGCCTCATCTATTCCCACAACTTCGGCATCGTTCAGCAACAACAATATGCGCGACGCATTTTGAACCGGCGTACTGTTGATGGCGTTTTCGTTGTGCGAAACCACCTTTTCGTCGTCGTAGCGGACGTCAATCTCCGGTTTGAAGATTTCCACCCGTTGTTTTGCATAAACGGCCCGGCGTAAACGACGAATTAGTTCTTCGGTTTTACCCGAAAACATGGATCCGCAGATGACTTCAATCCATCCGGGTTTGCGTTTTTCAAGGGAGGTGTTTTCTAAAAACATTGTACTATCAGGACTTTAGGTCAAATACCGGGACCCGCTCAGCAAAGATATTTTAAAAACGGTTTTCGGCAATCATAAAATGATTTATTTTGCTTTACGTTTTATTGAGAAATTCATTTTTATGGCAAAGTACATTGTTTTCAACGATATTGATCACGTGATCGGCATGATTCACGAGCAAAGCCGGCTCATTCAGGCCTATGAAGGTAAAATCCCCCAAATCGAAATCGATATCCTGATGTCGAATGTGCGACGCCTGTACGAAGACCTGATGGAGTTGAATAAACTCAATCAACAGTTCCGTCCGGAACCCCGCCAGGAACAGGATCCGCTCTCATCCGACGATACGGAAGCCCGGGAACTGGTCACCATTGTCGCAGATCCGGAACCCGAAACTCAGCCTCCGGCGGAAGAACGAACCCCGGCGATAAACCTTATCCCTGAAAAGGAAGAACCCGCCCCCGATCTGCACGTCCTGGCCGTTGAACCCCCCCCGGTGGAAGAACCCAGGAGCGAACCCGTGATGAAGGTGGAACCCCCGCTGAAAAAGTCCGGAAAAAAATCCGCAACAGCCGACCTTTTTGCACAAACAGAAAGCAACACCCTGGCCGATAAATTTAAAAACAACGCTCAAAGTTATAACGACCGAATCAGCCATGATAAAAAAGATAAGACCCTGGCAGATACCTTACTGAAACCCATTGCCGACCTGCGCACCGGCATCGGGGTTAACGACCGCTTTGTCTTTATCAACGAGCTTTTCAGCGGGAGTATGAGCGATTACCAAACCGCAATTGATGAAATCAACCGCCAGGAGAACATCGAGAGCGCCAGCCGCATTCTTGATGAGTTGAAGTCGGTCTTGCAGTGGAAAGACACCTCAGACGGGCTCAAACGTTTACGGGTGTTTGTCTCCCGCCGCTTTGCCTAAATCTGCGCTATTCACTTCTACCAGTATTTCACATGAAAAAATGTTCCCTCCTGCTTGTTTTCCTGAGTTTGTTGACCTTGGGGCAGCCATTTCAACTAAAGGCTCAGGATACGGCCTATGCACGCCGGATGATTGATTCCCTGGCCAGTTGCCGTATGCACGGACGGGGCTACGTTTACCAGGGCGATCACATCGCCGCCGCATTTATTGCCGCGGAATTGGAGAAAACAGCCGCCCTGCCACTTGCCAGCAGTTATTTTCAGCATTTTCCAATCAGCCTCAATACGTTTCCCGGACGGCTCCGTCTTTCGCTTAATGACGGCCTCCTCCAACCGGCCGACGACTATATGATCGGCAGTTCCTCACCAACGGTATCCGGGACGTTTAAAACCCTGTGGCTGACTAAAAACAGCCTGAGCAATCCCCGGGCGCTTAAGAACTTTCAAAAGAAAAACCTCGAAAACACCGTACTGATTCTGGATACGGGTTTTGCTGATCTTAAGCGGCCGGAGCTGGCGGCGGCACGCGGCCTCATTTATGCCGGCAAATCGCGGCAGGTATTCGGTGTTTCCAGCGGAAGAGAACTTGCGAAGGGCTTCAGTGTCTATGTTCCACGCGAAAAAATTCCCACGAAAACGAAAACGGTGACCGTCGACATTGAAAGTGTTTTCCTGAAAAATTACCTGACACAGAACGTGGTGGCATTTATCAAAGGCCGCCAACAACCCGATTCCTTCCTGGTGTTCACAGCCCATTATGATCATGTTGGACATATGGGGGCCGGGCTTTGTTTCCCCGGAGCCAACGACAACGCCAGTGGTTGCGCCATGTTGCTGGATCTGGCGCGCCATTATTCCAAACCGGAAAATGCACCGGACTACTCGGTGGCTTTTCTGTTTTTTAGCGGGGAAGAGGCCGGTTTACTGGGATCGGAATACTATGCGGAACACCCCCTGTTTCCGCTGGAGTCTATTAAATTCCTGCTGAACCTCGATATGGTGGGCACCGGCAGTGAAGGAATTCGTGTGGTGAATGGAAACGCCCTGAAACAAGCCTTCGAAAAACTCGAAGGAATCAACCGTAGCGATAGTTTACTGAAAGCAGTGGGACCCCGCGGCGAATCGGCCAACAGCGATCATTACTGGTTTTACAAAAAAGGCGTGCCGTCGTTCTTTATCTACACCACCGGACCCGAATGGCGCGAATACCACACCCCGGCCGACCGGCCACAGGGCTTGCCACTAACGGAGTACAGCGATCTTTTCAGACTGCTTGTGCGATTTATGGCGGGATTTTAAAGAATTAACGCCCAGGGACCAGGCGGGATTCATCCGGCCTCAGTCTCCGCATTGTATTTTTCAAGTAATTCCCGTGCCGCTTCGTAGGCGCTGATTTTTTGCGCCGCCAGGGCTTTTTCGTAAGAAGGAATAAGGGCGGCTATTTGCTTGTTGTGATAAAAACGGGCGTTTAGTTGCTCCGCAATGGACTGATGCATCCGGATTTTGGACTGGGTGCGGCGTTTTGCGGCGAAAAAACCGTTGGCGTTGGTATGTGTTTTATACTCTTCAATAACCTGCCAGACAGACTCCACGTCGGTATTGAACTTGGCCGAACAGGTTAGAACAGGCGGTTGCCAGTTGGATTCACCGCGGGGGAACAGGGAGAGGGCATTGCGGTATTCAACAGCGGCCGTACGGGCTTTCAGAATGTTCTCCCCGTCGGCCTTATTAATCACAATGGTATCGGCCATTTCCATAATTCCACGCTTAATGCCCTGAAGCTCATCTCCGGCACCCGCCAGCATCAGCAAAAGGAAGAAATCCACCATGGAATGTACCTCCGTCTCGGATTGGCCTACACCCACGGTTTCGATCAGTATGACATCGAAACCAGCGGCTTCGCATAACACCACGGTTTCCCAGGTTTTCCGGGCTACTCCGCCAAGCGTACCGGCCGAAGGGGAGGGGCGGATAAAAGCATTAGCGTCGCGCGAAAGGTCTTCCATGCGGGTTTTATCGCCCAGTATACTGCCGCGGGTGCGGCTGCTGCTGGGATCGATGGCGAGCACGGCCAGTTTATGTCCCGTCCGCGTCAGGTAAATACCAAAGGCTTCAATAAAAGTGCTTTTTCCAACGCCCGGAACCCCGGTAATTCCAATGCGGATCGATTGCCCTGAATGCGGGAGGCAACGTTCAATCAGCTTTTGGGCTACTTGCTGATCCTCCGGACGGGTGCTTTCAATCAGGGTGATGGCTTTGCTGAGCAGGGTGCGGTTGTACGACCGTATGCCATCGTACAACTCCTCCTCAGAATAATGAAGCTTCCGGGATTGACGCAGCCGGTGCACGGCGTCGTGGCTAACCTGCGACGGTTGCTCGATACCCGGCTGTACCGATAAGGCGGATTTTTCGGTGGGTTTTTTCTTGCTCATCCTGCGAATCCGGTTTAAAAGGTGATCGTCTTGTTTTTCTGGTAGTTGAAATCTTTTTCCACCGGCACCACTTTAAGCTTCCATTGCGTTGGACCGATGTAATGATGAGATTTTTGTAAGGGGATGAGCAGAGCCCCCGCAGCAGCGCCGCCGGCGCCGGCATACAGCAGGTTCATGTTAAGATTGCCCGTTCCGGCAACCGCCTCACTGATGCCCACAACGGCCACCAGCCCAACACCGCCAATCATCAGCACTTTCGAGAGAACATTGACAATCATCCGGTTTCGCTGAACCTCGCGGATTTTGTCAAGGCGTAGCTCCGTGTAAAAGTCAAGCACGACGGCACTGTCGCGCACTGCGGATATCATCCCTTTCACCGTGAGACTGTCGGTGGTGCGCACTTCAATCTTGTCGCCTTCATAATATTTGAACATCTTTTTGGTGGCCTGGTTTTCCAGAATAAGTACATTTTTCTGTGCAGAAACCGGCATCAGCCCGCTCAGAACCACCAGAAGAAGAACGCTGATATACTTCATCATATAGCTGAATTTAATTCATTTTTAAGTTTGCGGGTCAGCCCGGCAACAACCAAATCGTACGAACGATCGATCAGGCTTTTCAGTATGCCATCATCGAAGCTTATGTCAGGGCCCGCCATGATCCAATGCACTTTGCTCATGTGCGGCGCTGCCGTAATGCAGGGGTAGGCCGATCGGAGCCGCTCCCCTTCATCGGGCGTCGTTTTCAGCGACACGCGGAACGCCGTGTCCAGACTGGTAAGCGCGAACATTTTCCCCATCACTTTAAATACAAGTGTGGTTTCGTCGAACGGAAAACCTTCCGTAACACCCCTTTTCAGCAGGCAATAGTTCCTGAAATCCTCAATATTCATAGCAAATAGTCACATACAAAGGTAGCGCTTAATTTTATATCGAAAAAAAAACCTTACTTTTATGCGGCCTTTCACCCTGATCTTCTATGCAGCCTTTCAGCGCGTGGTTTTCGTTGATTAAGTTCAGTCACACCCTTTTTGCTCTTCCTTTTGCCGTTATTGGTTTCCTGATTGGCTGGGAAGAATGTGGTCGCACCTTCAGCCCCCGGCTGTTTTTGCTGGTACTTGGCTGTATGGTTTTTGCCCGTAGCGCTGCCATGGCTTTTAATCGCTGGGCCGATCGCTTCATCGACCAAAAAAATCCACGCACCGCGCAACGGGAAATCCCGGCAGGTCGTATCTCTCCGCGGGCCGCTTTGCTTTTTACCCTCCTGTGCTGCGCCGGATTTATCCTCTGCACGGCCTTTATCAATCGGCTGTGCCTCTATCTCTCCCCACTGGCTTTATTGATCATCTTAGGCTACAGCTACACCAAGCGCTTCACTGCACTGGCGCATTATGTTCTCGGGCTTGGCCTGGCCATGGCGCCCATCGGTGCCTACCTCGCGGTGTGCGGGCATTTCGCCCTGCAACCCTTGCTGTATACCGCGTTGGTGATTTTCTGGGTAGGGGGGTTTGATATTCTTTATGCCCTCCAGGACCGCTCGTTCGATGTGGAAAACCACCTAAAATCCATCCCGGCCGTGCTCGGCGAGAAAAGAGCCCGCTGGATCTCGGCCCTTTCACACCTAATGTCCCTCTTTATCTTGCTGATCATTCTGTGGCGGGGTCATCACTCCTGGATTTTGGCGTTGGGCGCTGGGTTTTTTTGCGCTCTGTTGTTGGTGCAGCATTGGAAAACCAAGGGCGGCATTACCCAGCGCTTCGGAAGAATCTTCGCGCTGAGCAACAGTTTGGCCGGCATCCTGCTGCTTATTTTTTACCTGCTCGACTTTATGTTTAGAAACTTTTGAATGACAGCCGGATATATTTTGGTTTATTAAATTAAATTTTTATTAACTTTGCCGCGGTTAGAAAAAATCAAAAATTCATAGCTATGAGAAAATTCTTTTTCCTGATTTCGTTTGTACTGTTGAGCGGGATGCTGTTCGCTCAGGATACAAAGGTGGATACACTGTTTAAAGACGGTGACGACCAGAAGGCTGAAAGACTCTACAACGAAGGCGTTCGGCTCTTTGAGCAAAAAATGTGGCCGGAAGCACTGCAACGCTTTACAGATGCAATTACCGCCAAACCCAGCCTGGAGAAAGCCTATTACAACCGCGGCGTGGTGAAAATTGAAACCCGCGATTTCAAAGGGGCTATCGAAGATTTTGATAAATCCATTGCTATCCACGCAACGGCCAAATCCTTCTTTAACCGTGGTAAAGCCCGCTACGAGCTGGCGGATAAAGACGGTGCTTTCGCCGATTACAACAAAGCCATCGAGATGGATGCCAATCACGCCCAGGCGTATTACTACCGCGGTGGGCTTTACTTTGAGCGTGGCGAATACGATATGGCCATCGGCGATTTCACCAACGCCATTCAGATTAAGCCGGACTACGCCTACGCCTACAACGACAGGGCCAGCGCAAAAATTAAACAGGAAAAATACGAAGAAGCACGCGACGACTACCAGATGGCCGTTAAGCATAATAAAAGCATGGCCTTTGGCTACAACAACCTGGGCAGCGCAAAGAAAAAATTGAAGGATTTTCAGGGTGCGGTTGAAGCCTACACAGCCGCCGTAGAAATCCAGCCGGATTATTACATCGCTATCAACAACCGTGGTACCGCCTGGTTTGAAATGGGCGAGTACGAAATGGCTATTAAGGATTACACCGAAGCCATCCGCCTAAAGCCCGACTACGCCTATGCCTACAACAACCGTGGCAACGCGAAGTACAAGCAGGGCAATTATAGTGCAGCGGTGGAAGATTTTAACAAGGCCATTGAACTGAATGCCTCCTACGGTTATGCTTACCTGAACCGCGGTATTTCTTACGAGATGATGAGAAAATCTGCTGAAGCCTGCGCGGATTGGAAAACAGCAGCCAGCCTTGGCGTAAGCTCCGGCGATAACTATGTGAAACTTCAGTGTAAATAATCCGAAATAAAAAACAACGCAGTATGAAAAAGCATATCCTCTTCCTCTTTATTTTTTGCCTTCTGTCCGTCTTCGGTCTTCAGGCTCAGGATGTCGAATTCGACAAGAGCAATTTCCCGGATAAGGCCAAAGAGCTCAACGAAGCCAAAGCCAACCTGAAACAGGGCAACAAGAATTACTTGCTGGGGCAGGGCATGTACACCACCGCGCTGACATATTTTCTGAAAGCCCAGGAATTCAACCCCAACAATGCCGAACTGAACTACAAAATCGGCCGTTGCTACCTGGCTTCCATGCAAAAAATCAAGTCGATTCCCTACCTCGAAAAAGCCATGGCCCTCCGCCCCACAGTGGCCTCCGACGTGAAATACCTGCTGGCCAAAGCCTATCACCTGAACCTCGAATTTGATAAGGCCATTCAGTTCTATCAGGAGTTTCGCAGCGTGGCCTCACCCGATGTTATTGCAACCGAAGGCCCTGTCATCGAAAAGAAAATCAACGAGTGTAACGTGGGTAAGGAATTGGTGAAAAACCCGGCCCGGGTCTTTATCGATAACCTGGGAAGTATCGTTAATTCAACCTTTCCGGAATATTCGCCCCTGATCACGGCCGACGAATCCTCCATCTTTTTCACCTCCCGCCGTGATAATACCACCGGCAAAAAACGCGATCCTAACGACCTCAAATACTACGAAGACGTGTATTTCTCCGACAAGGTCAACGGTGAGTGGAATGCGCCGAAAAACCCGGTGAAACCGCTTAATGGAACCAAACACGATGCTACCGTAGGCCTTTCGCCCGATGGCCAGACACTGCTCACCTACAAAGGATCGAACGGTGGCGATATTTACCAGTGCAAATTAAAAGGCGATACCTGGTCGAAACCCGAAAAGTTGCCCAAAACCATCAATACCAAGGACCACGAATCTTCCGCAACCTTCTCGCCCGATGGACGTACGCTATATTTCGTCAGTGACCGCGAAGGCGGTTTCGGGGGCAGCGATATCTGGATGGCTAAAAAAGATAAAAAAGGCAAATGGGCCGAGCCCGTGAACCTCGGCGCCGCGGTGAACAGCAAGCACGAAGAAGAAGGCGTCTTCATGCACCCCAACGGTAAAACTATTTATTTTAGTTCACAGGGCCATCGCACGATGGGCGGGCTGGATATCTTTAAGTCTACCTACGAGAACGGTGTGTGGTCGGAACCGGAAAATATTGGCTATCCCATCAACTCGGCCGATGACGATGTGTTTTTCTCCATCTCTGCCAGCGGAATTCACGGCTACTATAGCTCCGTTAAACCCGAAGGCCTGGGCGGACAGGACCTCTACCTTATTACCTTCCTGGGCGCCGAGAAGCCGGTTATCAATAATACCGAAGATAATCTGCTGGCCAGCCAGACGGCACCGGTGAGCGAAATCGTTATTGAAGCCCCGCTGGAAATCAAAGACAACCAGCTCACCCTCCTCAAAGGGATCATCTCCGATGAACTCACCCGCCTGCCCGTGGGCGCCGTTATCGAAATTACCGACCTGGGCACCGATGAGGTTATCTCCAATTTCGAATCCAACAGCAAAACCGGCAAGTACCTCGTTACCCTGCCCTCCGGAAAAGATTATGGCCTGGTGGTGAAAGCCGAGGGTTACCTCTTCCATTCCGAGCACTTCCTGATCCCGCCAACGACCTCCTACCGCGAAGTGGAGAAAAATATCGAACTGAAGAAAGTGGAAGTCGGAAGTACCATCGTGCTAAACAACATCTTCTTCGACTTTGATAAAGCAACCCTCCGCAAAGAATCCGTGACCGAACTGGAACGCCTGCTCAAATTCCTCAACGATCTGCCAACCGTAAAAATCGAAATCTCCGGCCATACCGACAACAAGGGCTCTGCTGCTTACAACAAGACCCTTTCGCAAAACCGCGCCAAAGCTGTGGTTGACTGGCTGGTGGGCAAAGGCATTAAAGCCGACCGCCTGACCTATGCCGGTTATGGCTTCGATAAACCTGTGGCCACGAACGATACCGAAGAAGGTCGTCAGTTAAACCGTCGTACGGAATTCAAGATTATTAGTAAATAATGATTTGTATTAATATATAGAATTATATTTCATAAGGCTTTGCCGGCAACGGCAAGGCCTTTCATGTTTAAAGTGCCTTTTAATCTCAAACCATTCTTCATCATGAAGCGCTTTCATTCTTTTTTCACGGTGGTTGTCCTGCTTACCGCCATGCTCTTTCCGCTTGTTGCTCAGTCGCAGAGTATCGACTTTACCCTTCAGAATTTTCCGAATCAAAAAAAGGAATTGCAGAAGGCCATTAAGAACATCAAGAAAGGCGATGAGTTGCTCGATATGGATATTAAGGGCGCCTATGCTCAGGCCCTGGATTACTACCTCCAGGCCAATAATTTCAACCACAACAACGCCTGGGTGAACCTGAAAATTGGGATCTGCTATGTGAAATCGTTTTACAAAAATCTCTCGCTTCCCTTCCTGCTGAATGCCTTCATGCTGGATTCCACGATTTCCAACGCCCTGTTTCTCTACATGGGGGAGGCGTATCAGTACAACGGACAGTACGATCGGGCCATGAAGTACTATAATCAATACCGCGCTACGCTTGGTCCCCAGGACTTGCAATCCGAAGCCGACTGGCTCGATAAACGTATCCTGGAGTGTGAGTCGGGAAAGAAGCTGACCCAGAACCGCAACGTTTCTACCATCACCAACCTAAGTGAAAAAGTGAATTCCATGTGGGATGATTACTGCACCGTGGTTAACGGCGACGAAACCATCCTGGCCTTCACTTCCCGGCGCAAAAACACCACCGGCGGTAAGATAAATCCATACGATCTTATGTACTTTGAGGATATCTATTTCTCGTACAAAAGTGCCAACGGAATCTGGTCGTTTCCCGAAAACCCCGGCAAGCCGCTGAACGGAAATACCAACGACGCCACGGTGGACATTTCGGCCGATGGGAAAATCATCGCTATCTACAAAAACTGGGGCGGGCAGGATGTCATCTGCGAAAGCCAAAAAACAGAAAATGCCTGGACCAAACCCATCAAGCTCAGCAAACAAATTAACAGCAAGCGCTATCACCAGCCCTCGGCCGCCTATTCCCGCGATCGCAAGACCATTTATTTTGTGAGTGATAAAAAAGGTGGCGAAGGTTCGTCCGACATTTACACCAGTCATCTGAACGACGATGGCACCTGGGCGGAAGCAGTGAACGTGGGCCCGGTGATTAACACCCGCTTTGGCGAAGACGCACCTTGCCTCTATGACGACTCAACCCTGTATTTCAGCTCCCGTGGCCACAACAGCATCGGAGGCTACGATATTTTTGTCACCAAACTGAAACCCAACGGTGAATGGGCTACACCCGTTAACCTGGGCTATCCTTTAAACTCGGCGGGTGACGATATGTATCTCATCCTGGCGCAGAGCGGCGATGGCTACTTTTCCTCCGACCGTCAGGGTGGTTTCGGTGGGATGGATATCTACCACGCCCGCTTTAACCTCAAAGTGGAAGACCTCCTGGCCAATGTGGCCCCCGTTTTCGTGTGGGGATACCTGCAGGATGGCTCGTCGGGCGAAGGGGTGAAGGCCGATATTAACGTGACGAACGTGTCGGATAAAAAGTCGGTTTACAGCGGACTTTCCGATAGCATCGGGCAATTCGCGCTGAGCCTCCCGTCCATGAAATCCTTCAACATGGAGATTAACCCCCTCGACTGTCAAACCAATGACCTTACCCTCATATCGCAGTCCGGAACGGTTTACTCTTCCGCCTATCGTCCCGAAAACAACACCAAGGTGCCGCCCATCGTTATCCGTGGCGTGATCCGCGATAAGGCCACCGGCACGCCCTTCCAGTTCCCCATTGAGGTCATCGACATTAAAGAAAGTACCGTGGCGGCCCGTGCTATTCCCGATTCCACCGGCGCCTTCTCCGTTACCCTGCCCTCCGCTTCATCGTATCGCTTAAACGTGACCGCCAGCGGTTGTGCCCACAAAGCGGTCACGGTGGTGCAACCGGATAACTTCACCGATAATATGATCGAAGGAATGAACGTGCGCCTGGAGAATATCTATTTTGATTTCGACCAGTCTTTTATCCGCCCCGACGCCATCGAAATTCTCAACCGCCACGCGGATCTGTTCAATAGCTACCCGCGTTGGAAAGTGTTGATTACCGGGCATACCGACAATATGGGCTCCGAGACCTATAACGTCTTCCTGTCAAAAAAACGCGCTAAAACCGTGGCCGATTACCTCGTGTCGCGCGGTGTGAAACGCAGCCGTATCCAGTACGAAGGCCGTGGTTTCTCGAAACCCAGCGTGGAAAATTCCACGGAAGAAGGCCGCCAGTTGAACCGTCGCTGCGAATTCCAGTTTATTCGCTAAGCCCGGTCTGCAATCAATCTCATGAAGCGCTGCGCAGGGTCGCGGCGCTTCTGCTGTTAATTCGTACCTTTGTTATCCATTCTTTGCCCGGTCATGGAAATTATGTCCCCCGTCGGATCCGATGAATCGCTGGCCGCCGCTCTGCAGGCCGGTGCCCAAAGTGTCTATTTTGGCGTCGGAAAACTCAATATGCGCTCGCGATCATCGGTGAATTTTACGGTGGACGACCTTCAGCGCATTGCCTCAACCTGCCACCCGGCCGGGGTGAAAATGTACCTTACCCTGAACACTATTCTCTATGATGATGAACTGGAGGAAATGAAAACCCTCGTGGATGCGGCCTGCAAAGCCAATATCACGGCGGTTATTGCCTCCGATATCAGCGTGATGGAATACTGTCGCGCCGCCGGAATGGAGGTGCACACTTCAACGCAATGCAATATTACCAACACGGAAGCGGTGGCGTTCTACGCCCGCTATGCCGACGTGATGGTGCTGGCCCGCGAGTTGAACCTCGACCAGGTGGCGGTGATTGCCCGCAACATTCGTGAGAAAAACATCTGCGGGCCCTCCGGAAAACCTGTGCAACTGGAGGTGTTCGCCCACGGCGCGCTCTGCATGGCCGTGAGCGGTAAGTGCTACCTCAGCCTCGACCTCTTTAATCAATCGGCCAACCGCGGCGCCTGTTACCAGCCCTGCCGTCGTGGCTATACCGTGCTCGACAAGGAAAATGAAGTGGAACTCGACATCGACCACGAGTATATTATGTCGCCCAAAGACCTCTGCACGATTGCTTTCCTCGATAAAATATGCGCCGCCGGCGTCAGCATTCTCAAAATTGAAGGCCGCGGCCGATCCGCCGACTACGTCTATACCACCACCCAATGTTACCGTGAAGCCGCGGAAGCCCTCCGGCAGAATACCTATACGCGGGAGCGTGTAAAAGACTGGGAAACCCGCTTAAAAAGCGTTTATAACCGTGGTTTCTGGGAAGGGTATTACCTGGGACGCAAACTGGGAGAATGGTCCGAAACTTACGGTTCCCAGGCCACTACCCGAAAAACCTTCATTGGCCGGGTCTCCAATTATTTCTCTAAAATCCGGGTGGCCGAAATCCATATCGATACCTACGACCTCACAAGTGGAGACGATCTGCTGATCACCGGACCTACCACCGGCGTGGTTCCTTTCCGGGCCGGAGACGTCCGCGTAGACGATAAAAACGTTGATAGCGCCGTGAAGGGAGAAGATTGCTCGGTGGAGGTGCCGCAGCCCGTTCGCCGGGGCGACAAGGTGTACAAGCTTGTTAGCACCCTCGGTAGTGGAGTCGCCGGCCTCTTCCTCGTTTTGCTCCTCCTGTTTAACGCCTGCACCCCCACACTGGATACCGGAGCCCAGGCCTATTTCGACCGCATTATGGACCTCACCGGCGATGTGCTGCTGGAGGAAGAACGCTGGATCATGCTCCTGAACGAAGGCATGCAACGCCGCCATCCGCAGGAGGATACGCTCTTGCCCGATACCGCCTGGGATGAGCAGGAACTTGAGAAAGCCTACGGATTCTTTTGTCTTCAAATTCAGCGTTCGCAAAAAGAGGTACAGCAAGCCGGGGATTATAAGGGCGAGGAGGATTTGATGAACGCAGCGGCAGAACTGCTGGAAGCTTACCGTGTAACCGCCCACAACGAAGGCCGTAAGCTTACAGACTTGGTGTGCCGGGCTCCGGAGAATTTTGGTGAGACCGATTACCAGACCTTCGAGGCCTTGACGGAACGCATCGACCGTGTACTCGAAGGCCCCGTGGAGGTCTTCCAGTCGGCCGGACTCCGTTTCGCAAAAAAATATAATTTTGACGTGGCGCTGGAGGATTCCACCAGTTTGCCGTAGAACGAATACCCCAACATCATGACAAACGCCGTTTTCTGCAATCACCGCCGCTCTGCCCCGGGTCTTCTCCTCCTCCTTTTTCTGCTGCTCATTAACGCCTGCGGATCCAACGAAAAACAAGCCCTGGCCTATAACGATGCCCTGGTGGAAGAACAACAAAAAATCATCGAAAAATTTGATGCGTTTTTTGAAGCCCTCAGCCGCCCGGAGGATACCCTTGCCATTAACGCTACCCATGCTGCTGTGAAACAA
Organism: uncultured Bacteroidales bacterium; assembly: GCA_964585485.1. Classification (GTDB taxonomy): domain Bacteria; phylum Bacteroidota; class Bacteroidia; order Bacteroidales; family CAIWKO01; genus CALGYY01. Next base: position 13,947 of record CAZPDS010000001.1, on the reverse strand, counting down.
CAGGTGGCCCTTGGCCAAAAGAATGTGCAGCAAATGCCCGATTTTGACGGAAAGGCTGAAGTACGCGACGCCACCCTGGAACTCTTTAAGGTCTACGAAGAGGTGCTGAACAATGAATTTCAAACCCTCGCCACCAATTACAAAAAACCGGCCGGCAGCTATACGGCCGACGTGAAAGTGCTTACGGATAAAGCGTACGACGATGGTTTGCAAAAAATGTCCCAGGCACTGACCCAACTGGAAAATGTGCAACGCGATTTTGTAAAAGCCTACGATCTGAACCTGGAAGCCGATACGCTGATCCGTTAGATCAACCGCCACACCCCACGATCCCCGCCTATGTATTTCCTACAGTCTGATTATTATCGTTTCATCCACCTCAGTATTTTCGACATCATCCTGGTGCCGCTGATCGTGGCGGTAATAATGATCTGGGCGTATATTCACAAAACACGGAAAGAAGAGCAACAGCCCATTTATCGGAATTATCATTGGGCCCTGCTGGCGAAGATGATTTCTGTAATCCTGTTCTGCCTCGCTTACATGACCTTTTACGGCGGCGATACCTGCGATTATCTGAACAGCACCGTAGCACTGAACAACGTGCTTTGGAACGATGCAGGGGCTTATCTTAACCTTATGTGGAACGGCAATCAGCCGGAATATTACAGCTATTTTACAGCGGAGGGCGGATATCCTGAAACCCACATGTGGCGCGACCCCCAAACGTTTTTTGTGATACGCCTGTTTTCCCCTTTGGTGATGATCAGCGGAGGCTCTTTTCTTATCTCCAGTTTGTTGATGTCGTTGATAAGCTATACCGGCTTGTGGAAGTTTTACCGGCTCTTATGCCGGCTTTACCCGGCCCTCCATAAATATTTCTTTTTTTCCGCCTTACTCATCCCTTCCGTCCTTTTCTGGGGCTCCGGATTACTCAAGGATTCGATCACCATTACGGCCGCGCTCTGGGTTACGTACAGCATTTTCCGGATTTTTTTTCAAAAGAAAAAGATCCTGTTGAATCTTATCATCCTTGTGCTGATGTCCGTAATTATTCTGAAGATAAAGCCCTACATCCTGATGTCCCTCACACCGGGTTTACTGATTTGGCTCTTCTTTAATCAGGTGAGCCGCATTCGCAACAAGCTGCTGCGGATACTGGTGACGCCGTTTACGCTGTCGGTGGTGTTTGTGCTGGTGGCCTTCCTGTATGTTCGATTCGGAACCTACCTGGGGGTTTACGGCGATATTGACAGCGTGGCTTCGAAAATCAAGATCACCCAGGAAGACTTAAAACGCGAGGCGGCCTACGGGTCCAACTATTATGATATTGGCACCATAGAGCCCAGCTTGTGGGGCCTGATTAAGAAAACGCCCCAGGCGCTGACGGCCGGCTTGTTTCGTCCCTTTCTCTGGGAAGCCCGCAATCCCTTTATCGTACTGTCGGGACTGGAAAACCTGGGCATCTTGTTGTTGCTTCTATTCGTGCTGGTGAAAACAGGTCCGGGCAATTTTCTGAAGGCCATTATGCGGGATCCCTTCCTGACCTATTCTTTCGTCTTTGTGATTATGTTTGCCCTGGGGGTGGGCCTGGCCTCCGCCAATTTCGGGGCCCTGGTGCGCTACCGTATTCCCCTGATGCCGTTCATGGTGTCGGGCCTGTTTATTCTTCTCGATTTTTACCGGAAACAGAAAGCGGCCGCGAAAACTTAAGACGCCGGGCCGTTTTTCTTCAGCAAGACCGTCAGATCCATACCGGTGTTGTTATGGCGCATGATCCGTCGCAACAACCCGTCGAACATTTTGGGCAGAAAGGTTTCACAAACATCGTAATGATGATGACAAACTTGATAGCCGTTCTGCCGGCCGTTTTTAATAAACGAGTCCAGCCCGAATTCGTACAGATGATAGGGCGGGTGCATCGGGCTGATGTGGGAACTATAGTCCATACCCCGCAGGGCGTAATAACGATCAAACCAGCGGCTGATCATCCAGTTGGAACTGGGACTGGCAAGATAGATCACGCCCCCCGGCTTGAGCCAGGGCAGGCAGTGACGCAGCACCGCGGAGGGATCCGTCAGGTGTTCCAATACAGCCTTGAACGTAATCACGTCAAAAAATTCAGAAGGGAAATCGATATCCTCTACCCGTCCGGCCTTAAGCCGCTCAGCGGGGATGCCCATTTTTTCGATGGCACGGATATGAAACGGGGTGGAGGCTTCACAACCCCAGGCTTCAAAACCATCCTGTTCAAAGGCCTTCATGAGCTTGCCAATGCCGGCACCTATGTCCAGAGAGCGCGGATGATCGCAGGGATCCATGTGTTGCCTGGCCCGCTCAATCAGCGGTGCAAAGGCCGGCAAGTCAATCCGGAAATAGTCTTCTTTCCAGTACTCTTCCGGGGGAACGCCGTAGTGATCTTGTATGTCGGCCGGGATGGGCAGGGGATTGGAAAAGATCAGCCCGCAGTCGCGGCAGCGCATGATTGTGGTGGTAATGCCCGCTTTACGCCGCGGGTTGCGCCCCTGGGATGCGTTTAGCCGCCGCCCCAGCACCTGATGCCGGTTCGAGCTGCTGCCACACATGTTGCAGGCACTTATGGGGTGAAATGTGTACGTGATGGTTTTTTCCATTTGGAACCTGACCTTCTGACAAAGGTACATAAATTCCGGGCGCAGCCAAGACCCCGCGAGTATGCCCGGACCGGTTTCGTTATAGGCTGTGGGTGGCTGTCCTTTCGATAAATAGCCTACCTTTGTCGTTGTATTTATGGATATGAAAAAAAGTATGCACCCCATCCTTCTTTATGTTGCGCTGGCACTCCTGCTCGCAAACAGCCCCCTGCTTTCCGCACAGGCCCGGAACGACAGCATTCCCCGCAAGGTGAAAAAACAGCGACCCGTGCGCGATACGGCGGCCGGGGTGGATTATTATGCACCCGATTATTTTCGTTACGATAATTTCACCTATCAGCCCAATATCCGCAGCGTTCAGCTCTTCCGCGAAGGATGGTCCTTTGCCGTGCCCGTGATTACCCTTGGCACCGATGAAAAACTGCAGCTCGAATTCGACGATCTCGACGGCGATCTCAAACATTACAAATACACCCTCATCCACTGCTCGGCGGTATGGAAACCCACCGATCTGATGCAGGCTGAATACCTCGACGGGATGACCGAAGATTTCATCCATCAGGTCGAATATTCCTTCAATACCTTGCAATCTTACTCGCATTATTCGCTCGTGTTTCCCGGCGAGAATGTGCGGCCCCTGCTCTCCGGCAACTATCTCCTGAAAGTCTTTTTGGATGATGAAGAACAAACGCTGGTGTTTACCCGCAAATTCATGATCATGGAACCCCGCGTTAGTATTGATATGCAGATAAAACGCGCCACCGATATCGAAATGCATAATTACAAACAGGAGGTCGACTTTAGTATCAAACTGGGCGAGTACCGCGTGGAGAATCCTTATACCGATATGAAAGTGATCGTGATGCAAAACGGTCGTTGGGACAATGCCGTGTATGATATCAAACCCCGCTATGTGAAAGGGGATCTCTATGATTTTGATCTGGAAGATAAAAATGTTTTTAGCGGAGGTAATGAATTCCGCCGCTTTGACATCAAAAGCCTGAAGTACAATTCGGAATTTATCCGCGCCATCCGTTCCGACTCCGGCCGCTACGATGTGTGGCTGCGGGAGGATGAGCGGGCCACCTTTAAAATTTACCATAGCGAAAAGGACATCAACGGCAAATATCTTATCCACTCCGAAGACAACGTGCGCGATTCAAAAATTGAAGCCGAATATGTACGGGTGCATTTCTTTCTGAAATACGAAGCCCCGCTGATCGACGGCGCCCTGTATGTTTTCGGTGCGCTGAGTGACTGGCGTATGGATCCGGACAACCGCATGGTCTATAACTATGCCCGCAAAGGCTACGAATGCACCCTTTATCTAAAACAAGGCTATTACAACTACCAGTACGTTTTTCTGGAAAACAACGCCACCGCCGGCGATGAGTCTTTTGTGGAAGGCATGCATTATGAAACCGAAAACGATTACGCGGTATTCATGTACAACCGGGAAAAAGGTACGATGTACGACAAACTCGTTGGGGTTGAAATGAAGAACACCTACGGATCGAACTAAAACAGGCTGCAGGAGCGGTACGCATGAGTTACCTGGAAATTACAGTGTTGATCTTATCGGGGGTGTTGGTGGGCTTTATCAATACCCTGGCCGGCGGCGGCACGATTATTACCGTATCCCTGCTTCTGTTCCTGGGCTTACCGGCCGGCGTGGCCAACGGCACCAACCGCATTGCCGTCGTCTTTCAGAACATCGTGGCGGTTTATCATTTCCGCAAGCAGAAGGTGCTTCGTCTAAATAAGGGGATGTTGTACGCTATACCCACAACCATCGGCTCCGTGGTGGGCGCCCTCGTGGCCACTAATTTCAACGAGGGCCTGCTTGAAAAATGCATGGCCTTTGTCATGGTCCTGATGCTTTTTTTCGTGCTCTATAAACCGGAACGCTGGCTGAAAGGCCGCCCCGACCTGCAGGAAAAAAGGCTGTCGGTTTTCCAGTTTGTTATCTATCTGCTCATCGGATTCTACGGCGGCTTTATCCATATGGGGGTGGGCTTCTTTATCCTGGCCGGACTGGTGCTTTCATCGGGCTACGACCTGCTCCATGCCAACGCCATCAAAAACCTCATCGTACTTGTGTACAGTCCCTTTGCCCTCGCGGTCTTTATGTTCAGCGGGCAGGTGGATTATAAAACCGGACTGATTCTTTCGGTGGGCAACATCGCCGGCGCCTGGCTCGCCACCCGCTACGCGGTGAAATGGGGCACCACCTTCGTGCGTTGGGTATTGGTGGTCTTTATCCTGATCACCGTATTCCAACTCCTCGGCTGGATCGATTTCAAAAGCCTCTTCGGCATGATCCTCAGCAGGCCAGCCGGTAGTCGGTAGTCGACCGACTAACGACTAACGACTAACGACTATCGACTGAAAAGTCGTATCTTCATCGCTCCAAATTCACCCTATGTGCGGCATAGCCGGATGTTATAATCTGAACGCAACTCATCTTCAGGAAAACCTGCAGCAGATGGGCCGGGCGCTCGCGCACCGCGGTCCCGACGCGGAAGGCTTCTTCACCGAAGGCCCTGTCGGCCTCGTGCACCGGCGCCTTAGCATCATCGACCTCAGCCGGGCTGCCGATCAACCCATGCATTCCGCCTGCGGGCGCTATGTTATGGTGTTTAACGGGGAGGTCTATAACTTTATGGAAATACGCGCCCAGCTTGAGAAAGAAGGCGGTTTCGTGTTCCATACCCACTCCGATTCGGAAGTGGTATTGCAAGCTTTTGTTCACTGGGGGCTCGATTGCGTACTGCACTTCAACGGTATGTTCGCCATGGCCGTGTACGACAGGCAGCGGCGCGAACTTACCCTGATGCGCGACCGTATCGGGATCAAACCCCTCTTCGTTTTCCGCAAGGGAAACCAATTAGCCTTTGCGTCGGAACTTAAGGCGCTGCGGGCGGTACCGGAAATCGCCGCGCAGCTTACGCCGCATACAGAAGCCCGCTGCATCAGCCTTCATCTTGGGTACATCCCTCAGCCGCACACGGCCTGGAGGGAGATCCAAAAATTTCCGCCGGGACATACGGCCGTTTGGGACGGTGTTTCGCTGATGGCCACGCCGTATTGGTCGGCAGAAGGCATCCGCACCGACATCCTCCTTCGCGATGAGAACGAAGCCCTGGAACGCCTGAAAAACCTGCTGGTTTCATCGGTTCGCCTGCGCCTGGTCAGCGACGTGCCCTTTGGCACCTTCCTGAGCGGAGGTATCGATTCCAGCCTGGTGACCGCCATCGCGCAAAGCGTACACAACGCCCCCCTCAATACGTTCTCTATTGGTTTCGACTCGGCGCGTCACGACGAAAGCAGTTATGCCCGCGCGGTGGCGGAACGCCTCGGCACGCACCACCACGAGTTCCGCGTAAGCGAACAAGATGCCCTCGATCTGATACCGCAACTGGCCGGGATCTACGATGAGCCCTTTACCGATACCAGCGCGGTGCCCACCCTGCTGGTGTCGAAACTGGCCAGGCAACAGGTCACCATGGCCCTTTCGGGCGATGGGGGCGACGAACTGTTCATGGGCTACGGTGCCTACCGCTGGGCGGAACGTCTCCGACATCCCCTGTGGAAACTGGGACACAATGGCGCTTCCGCGCTGTTGAAACACGGCAACGACCGCCAGCAGCGGATCGGCGAGATGCTAAAGTATTCCGCCAGCACGAATCTGCAAACGCACATCTTCTCGCAGGAGCAATACCTCTTTTCCATGGCGGAAGTGGAACGCCTTACCCGGGGTCGGCTGCGGGAGAATCATAGCCTGATCCGCGGCGGACAACCTTCCTCACCGGAGGAACAGGCCCTGCACGACCTCACGCACTACCTGCCCGACGATCTGCTGGTGAAGGTCGACCGCGCCAGCATGCACGTGGCCCTCGAAGCCCGCGTTCCGCTGCTCGACTACCGTATCGTGGAATTCGCCCGGAACCTGGATCCGACCCTGAAATACCGCAACGGCATCACGAAAGTGCTGCTGAAAAAAGTCCTGTATTCCTACCTGCCCGCCGAACTCTTTGACCGCCCCAAATGGGGCTTTTCCGTGCCGCTGGCGGCCTGGATGAAGGGTCCGCTGAAGCCGTACATCCTGGATACCCTGAGCGCCGATCGCCTGCAACGTTTGGACTTGCTGGATGCCGGCCTCGCCCAAAGCCTCGTTCAACGCTTTTACCGCGGTGGTGCCGATCATCTTTATAATCGTGTGTGGGCCATGACGGTCGTCACGCATGCGGGTATCTAAGGATATTCCCTATATTTGCGGTTTTCTGATAAATTCAAAGAACATGATTAAATCCGTATCTATCTTGAAAAGCACACTGCTGGCGCTCCTGCTGGTGGTGACCCTCCCGCTGAACGCCCAACAGGCGACAACGCCCGACAGCCGGCTCGACTGGTTCCGCGATGCCCGCCTGGGGATCTTTGTTCACTGGGGCATTTATGCCGTCAATGGAATTGATGAATCCTGGTCGTTCCACAACGGCCGCATTTCCCATGAGGACTACATGAAGCAAATCAAGGGATTTACCGCGTCGAAATATGATCCGCAGGCCTGGGCCGCCCTGTTCAACGAAGCCGGCGCCCGCTATGCCGTGCTGACTTCCAAGCACCACGACGGCGTGGCCCTCTGGCCTTCCAGGTGCAAAGGCGCCATCACCATGGTGAAAGATGCGCCGGCAAAGCGTGACCTGATCGGACCCTATATGCAAGCTATGCGCGATAAAGGAATCAAAGCCGGGCTTTATTATTCCCTTATTGACTGGACCTATCCCGATTATGACCAATTTCTTCGCGATAAGCCGCGCTACAAGGATGATCCGGAACGTTTTGCCCGCTTTACCGACTACAATTTCTGCCAGCTTAATGAAGTCAGCCAGACCTACCGCCCCGACCTCGTGTGGTTCGATGGCGACTGGGAACACAAGGCCGAAGAGTGGAAAGCCCCGGAAATCCGCGCCCTGCTGCTGCGCGACAATCCCAATGTAGTCATCAACTCCCGCCTCGCCGGCTATGGCGATTACGGAACACCGGAAAATGGACCTCCGGTCTACCGACCTAAGGACCCCATCTGGGAACTCTGCCTCACCACCAATACCTCCTGGGGTTATCAGCCGCTGGATACACTCTACAAAAGCGTGAACCAGGTGCTGGGCATCCTTGTCGACTGCATCGCGCTGGGCGGAAACCTCCTGCTCGATATCGGCCCCCGCGAAGATGGCAGTATTCCGCAAGAGCAAATCAATATTCTGAAGGGCGTTGGCCGCTGGACCCACAAACACGCTGAGGCCGTGTACGGCACGCTGCCGGGCATTCCGATGGCCTGCTTCCACGGCCCTTCCTGCCTGTCGAAAGACAGCACCACGCTCTTCCTGTTTCTGCAGTATAAGCCTACCGGTCCCATCGTACTGAAGGGCGTCAAGACAAAGATCGTCTCCGCCGAAGTGCTGGGAACCGGACAAAGCATTCCTTTTGAACTGACCATGAAACCCTCCTGGAGCAGCTACTCCGGCGTGAATTACATCACAATCCCCGAGAACTTGCTGGATCCCGAAGTTACCGTGGTCAAGCTGAGGATGGAAGGACCGGTGAACGTGGATGAAGAAAAGTAACCATTGCCGGGGCTGCGTATTATTGAATCTGTGTTTCTGAAGTTTTCTCCAAAAATTGTTCTTATGAAAAACATTTACGGACTGAAATGCTTGCTGGTGTTGTTGTTTTGCCTTGGCGGGATGAGCTCGCAGGGCGCCACCATCACGGTTACCAACACCCTCGACGCCGGCGCCGGTTCCCTGCGCCAGGCCATCACCACGGCCAACGCCAACCCCATGGATGCCGACAACATCGTCTTCGCCATCCCCACCTCGGATCCCGGCTACAACCCGCTCACCGGGGTGTACACCATTAGCGTGGCTTCGATGCTTCCCTACGTGCTCAGTATGTCGGTGACCATCGATGGCACTACGCAGCCCAACACCAATCCCAACGGACCTGAGATCTGCCTGCGCAGCGCGACCCCCTTGCTGGTCGGACTGGCGTTTCCGCTTACGGGAGGTGTTGCGAAAGGACTCATCATTCAAGGCTTTCAGGCGGGTATTGTAATCGTAAAATACGGTGCTTACCCGGGTGGTGCCTGTACGGTGTCCGACTGCTACCTTGGGGTGAATTACGACGGTACCCTGGCGGTGCCCAATGAGATCGGCGTGTTGTGCTACGGGGGCGTCACCAACAACACCATCATCAACAACCTGATCTCGGGCAACAACCTGGCCGGCGTGGGTCTGCGCAATGCCCACAACAACGCGGTCAAAGGCAACAAGATCGGCACCGACCGCACGGGCCTCTTCAAGATCCCCAATTACTATGGCGTGGCCCTCGATTCGGCGACCACGAATACAATCGGCGGCCCGACACCGGCCGACCGCAACGTGATCTCCGGGAATAGCTACGCCGGCGTGGCCATCAACAACCCGATGTCGAACAATAATGTCGTGCTTGGTAATTACATCGGCACCAATATGCACGGACTCACCCGCATCGACACCATCAGCAATTACTACGGCATTGCCATCAACGAATCGCCGTCCAACATCCTGGGCGGTGCAAGTGCCGCAGCACGCAACCTGATCTCGGGCAACCGGGAAGCCGGCATTGCCATGCTGGGCGCGGGTTCCAGAAACACCAGCATCAAAGGGAACTACATCGGCACCAACGTCCTGGGCATGGATTCCATTCCCAACGCTAACGGAATTCTGATCAGCGGATCCCCCGCTAACATTATCGGAGGAGCCGCCGTCGGCGAACGCAACATCATCTCGGGCAACCGCCTGGCCGGCATTGCTATGGCCTACAGCGGAACCCGTGGTAACATTATCAAAGGCAATTACATTGGTGTTGATATCTCCGGTACGCAGATCCTCAGCAACTACGCCGGCATCTATCTTAAGAGCAATGCCAACAGCAACATCATCGGCGGCAGTACCGCGGGAGAACGCAATGTGATTTCCGGCAATCTTGAGATGGGACTCTGCATCGAAACGTCCGACAGCAACAGCATTCTGGGCAATTACATTGGCCCCGATGCCACCGGAAGCGGCGCTCTTCGACTGAGCAACGATACGCTGGTGCAGGCCAACGGGCTCTACTTTAACGCCAACGCCCGCTATAATACGGCCGGGGGCTACAACCCCGGCGAAGGTAATGTGATCTCGGGCAACCGCGTCTACGGCCACGATATCTATGGAAATTCTTCGTACAACGCTACTATCGGCAATTACATCGGTGTGGACGCCTCCGGCACCGTCGCCATGCCCAACGCCACCGGCATCTGTGTCGACGGCGGTTCCAACCACAATCCCTTTATCAACAACGTGATCTCCGGCAACCGCGCCTATGGCATGTTCATCGTTACCACCGGCTCCAATTACAACGAACTGCGCGGTAACCGCATCGGCACCAACGCCGCCGGCACCGACACCATTCCCAACCAGTGCGGTCTCCTGCTGGGCGGAGGTACGAAGTACAACGTGATTGGCGGCAGCAATGCGGCCGACCGCAACCTCTTTTCCGGCAACCGCTTCGATGGTATCCTCGTGGCGGATACCGGAACCATGTACAACAACATCCTCGGAAATTATATCGGTACCGATGTCAGCGGAACCAGTGCCCTTCCCAACAAAATTGGTATCGGCTTCGCCACACGCGCCACCCAAAACACCGTCGATAACAACGTCATCAGCGGAAACCGCCATATCGGAATGATCCTCTACGAAGGCTGCAACAGTAATATGATCTACCGCAACAAAATCGGCATCCGGGCCGATGAATCCGGCGCCCTCGCCAATCACGGCGCCGGTGTAGTGCTCTCCAAAAGTTGCCGCGGCAACAGCATCGGCGGCAGCGGCCTCGGCAATGTCATCGCCTACAACGATACCGTTGGCGTAGTTATCATGGACACCGGATCGTATTACAACAAAATTTCGCAGAACCGTATCTTCGCCAATAACCTTATGGACATTGATCTGTATCCTTACGGCGTCAATGCCAACGATGCAGGGGATGCGGATCAGGGCGCCAACGGCCTGATGAATTATCCGCTTATTTCCTCGGTATTTCTCGATTGGTTTAGCGGGAACACGACGATTACCGGCGGTTTGGATCATGCCAGCCCCGTCGGCGTGACCCTCGAACTCTTCAAAGCCGGCGGCGTCAACATGTTTGGCCACGGTGGCGGGGAGACCTACCTGGGCTCGGTGGTAATTACCGATCCGGCCGGGCTCTGGAGTTTTGAAACATCAGCCCTGGCGGCCGGCGATGTGGTGACTGCCACGGCCATCGATGCCAACGGCAACACCTCGGAATTCGCCGCCAACATGAGTCTTACGGTCGGCATAGCGGAAGAATCAGCGGCCGGAAGCGGACTACTCCTCTGGCCCAATCCGGCCAGCGACGAGCTTTTCGTGCAGGTTCGCCTGGAAGAGGCGCAGGCGGTGACCCTGCGACTGTATAATGTGAACGGCGCGCTGGTAGCGGCGCCGCAAGCGTTTGATCTGAGTGCGGGTGAGCATACACTGCGTTTGGATGCGGTCGTGAGGCAACAGGCCAGCGGCCTCTATTTGCTGCAACTGACCGGCGATGAAGGGCTGAATCTTCAGCAGCGACTTATGATTCAGAAGCCATGATCGGCCAACGATGGTTCCTCACCGCGCTCATGCTGCTGTCGGCCCTGAGCGGACGTGCAAGCGTCTTCACGGTCAGCAACACCAACGACAATGGTAGCGGTTCCCTGCGGCAGGCCATCCAGGATGTGAACGTGACGCCCGGAACCCATACCATCGCTTTCAACATCCCGGCCACGGATATCAATTACGATGCGACACGGGGCGTGTGGAAAATTACGCCCCTCAGTACGCTTCCGCTGATCATGCGCAGCAACCTCACCATCGACGGTCACACCCAGACGATCAACCAGGGTAACACTAATCCCAACGGCCCGGAAATCCTGCTGGATGGGAATCATGCCTACGGCTCCGATTTTGCCTTTCATCTCTATAACGTCAGCGGAGTTGTCGTGCAGGGCTTTATCATCGGGCGTTTCACGGTTGGGATCGAAATATCGGGCAGCAGCGCACAGAACAACATCGTGCGGGGCTGTTACCTCGGCTGCAGTCACGATGCCATGGATACCCTCAGCAACACCCACGGACTGGAAATCATCGGCGGGGCTCATCACCTCATCGGCGGCAGCAGCGCGGCGGAGCGCAACATCATCTCGGGCAACAACCACGTGGGCGTGCGGATCATCAATTCAAACTTTAATACCGTTAAAGGCAATTACATCGGACTGAACCGCACGGGTAATGCGGCGGTGCGTAACTTCGATGGTATCAGTATTGAAGGAACGGCCAAATACAACCTGATTGGCGGAACCACCGCCGCCGACCGTAATTATGTCTCGGGCAACGTAGCCTACGGCATTCTGGCGTTTGGCACCGGCTGCAACGGGAATGTCATCGCCGGGAATTACGCTGGCACCGACATCACCGGAACCATTGCCGTTCCCAACACCTACGGGGTGCTTTTCGACGATGGCGCCAGCTACAACATTATCGGGGGCGACGCCCCCGGCGCGGGCAACCTGCTCTCGGGCAACTCGGGCTACGGTGTCTTCCTCTACAACCCCGGTACGCAATGCGACACCGTGCGCGGCAACCTGATCGGCACCAATGCTTCCGGAACCGCTGCACTGCCCAACGCCAACGGTATTGTGATCGATGGTCCTTCGTGGTGGCATTACATCGACAGCAATGTGATCGCCGGGAATATACAGAATGGTATCGATATCCACATCGGCGGCAGCGACAGCAATGTGATTGTCCGCAACCGCATCGGTACTGCTTTCGACGGAATAACGGCCATTCCCAATGCCCTCGACGGCATCCGCATCGGCGAAGGCCCCTGCCATAATATCATCGGCCAGGCCGGCCGGGGCAACATCATCGCTTACAACGGAGGCAACGGCATCAGCGTTATGACGGCGGCCGAATACGGCAATACCTTTGTGGGCAATGCCATCTTCAATAACGGCGGCCTGGGCATCGACCTCTTCCCCGAAGGGGTGAGCCCCAACGACGCCGGTGACGGGGATTCGGGCCCCAATCAGGCGCTGAATTTCCCCATCATTGATACCGTCTTTTTCCTGGGCACAGACCTCGTGGTGAGCGGAACCCTTGATGTACCCACACCGGCGACGACCCGCGTCGATATCTACCTCGCCGCACCCGATCCTTCGGGCTACGGCGAAGGCCGCCTGTGGCTCGGCCACACCATGGCCACCGTTGGTGGCTATTGGGCTGACACCGTCAGCAACGCAACGAGTACGGATGTACTCACTGCAACGGCCACTGACGGGGCCGGAAACACCTCCGAATTCGCCGCCTGCTCCGCGCAACCCACCGTGGGTTATAACGAAGGGCCGGCCGCCTGCATCAATATATACCCCAATCCCTTCGGCGAGCGTCTCCTTGTCGACCTGCGGACCCTCAAGACCGGCCCGGAGGCGCTAGAACTTCGGCTCATCAACGAAGCCGGACAAATCGTCATCCATCAACGCTGCGAGCAAGCCCTGTTTTCCGTCGACACCCGCTCGCTGGCCCCCGGCATCTGGCGGGTGCAGCTACTGCAGCGGGGAAGGGAGATAGGGGTGGAGAGGATGGTGAAGCAGTGAAGAGTGCCTAGTGCCTAGTGTGTAGTGCCTGGTGCATGGTGCATGGTGCCTGGTGCATGGGGTCGGGGGGTAGTCTTTTATTGAACCGGGTCAGTTGCGTCATCCTGCAAGACGCTTGGACGTTGGGCACAAACATATCTACGTGGTCATCCTGAACGCCGCTTGCAAGTTTTGCAGAAACATATCTACGCGGTCATCCTGAACTTGTTTCAGGATCTCAATCTGGTAGAACCCTTCCCTCAAAATACTTGCACTGCTGCTGGGTGCAGGATGACGCTCCGCGCTTAGGGCACTACACACTAGAGATCCTGCCCTTGGACAGGCTCAGGAACCGAGTTCAGGATGACGCGCTGAGCCGACGTTCTACGGGCTGGAGATCCTGAAACAAGTTCAGGATGACGCGCTGAGCCGACGTTCTACGGGCTGGAGATCCTGAAACAAGTTCAGGATGACGCGCTAAGCCGACGTTCTACGGGCTGGAGATCCTGCCCTTCGTCCGCCAGCTGGCGGATCAGGAACCGAGTTCAGGATGACCGCGTAGATATGTTTCTACAAAACTTATATGTGCGGTTCGGG